>NZ_JAPHWH010000079.1:0-504 GCF_026241455.1 Bacillus sp. DHT2 | reverse complement strand
GGGAACCTACCATTCGGAAGTATGCGCAGGAATTTGGTGTAGAAGCGTTTGTTCCATTAATGTTGGCTCAAATGATGCAGGAGAGTGGCGGACGTGGACTGGATCCTATGCAAAGCTCAGAAGGAGCATATAACACAAAGTATTGTAAAGCACCGAACTGTATTACCGATCCAGACTACAGTATTTGGGCTGGGGTTCAAGAATTTAAGCATGCGATTGAGCGAGCGGGAGTCACGGGGCCAGGTGATATGGATCACATTAAAACAGCCTTACAGGCTTACAACTTTGGAACAGGATTCTTTGATTTTATTGCAAAAAACGGGGGGAAATACACAAAAGAATTAGCAATTCAGTTCTCCGCAGAAACATATCAAAAAGTAAAACATACGGGTATGTATCGTTGTGTAAGACCAGAGATGATACCCTATGGGGCATGTTATGGCGACGCCGTGCGCCCGTAGAGGGAGCAAGAGAACATGGTGATTGCAAACCATTAGGTCTTCC
>NZ_JAPHWH010000078.1:0-506 GCF_026241455.1 Bacillus sp. DHT2 | reverse complement strand
ATAACTATCGTAGCACACTAAATTCAGAAAAGGGAAAGAATCCCCTAATGAAGATTTCTGTGTTTTTTATTTTTAATTTCGGTACGTGAAATTATTTATATTTGGCTAAAAAAAGCCCCTATAAATGGGGCTAATTATTTTACACGATACTGTTGTACTTCTTTTATTAGTAGCTCTGCACCTTCTGGGCTTAATGTAATCTTGCCGTTTGCAAGAGAAATATTCTTATCAGATACTTCTCCTGTTATTGCACAAGCACCATGCGCTTCGTATTTTTTCAAGATAATCTTTTCACCTTCTACATAAATCTCTAATGGTGTCTTTTCTTCAATTTCCAGCGTGCGCCTTAACTCCATTGGTATAACTATACGTCCTAATGGATCTAATTTTCGAGTTACTCCTGTTGATTTCATGAAACCTCTCCCTCGTATATTATTTTTTAGTTACTCTTTCAAGCGACGATTTAACACAATGTTCTCTTGGACGTCCGAGGATATTCCTAGATA
>NZ_JAPHWH010000077.1:0-520 GCF_026241455.1 Bacillus sp. DHT2 | reverse complement strand
TCGGCGTTAGTCCCGTCCTTCATCGACTCCTAGTGTCAAGGCATCCACCGTGCGCCCTTTCTAACTTAACCAAACTAAAATTAAAAAAATATGAGCTACACTGTTATCTAGTTTTCAAAGAACATACCACGCTATATAAAATAGCGTTTTGGTGGAGCCTAGCGGGATCGAACCGCTGACCTCCTGCGTGCAAGGCAGGCGCTCTCCCAGCTGAGCTAAGGCCCCAAATTGTATGGTGGGCCTAAATGGACTCGAACCATCGACCTCACGCTTATCAGGCGTGCGCTCTAACCAGCTGAGCTATAGGCCCATACAAATTGCAGAATTATTTTATATCATATTATCTTTTAAGAGTCAATACGTTTATTGAACTCTCAAAACTAAACGAAAACAAAACACGGAAACTTATATTGATGAACAGCGTTCATCAATTCTCCATAGAAAGGAGGTGATCCAGCCGCACCTTCCGATACGGCTACCTTGTTACGACTTCACCCCAATCATCTGTCCCACCTTAGGC
>NZ_JAPHWH010000076.1:0-534 GCF_026241455.1 Bacillus sp. DHT2 | reverse complement strand
TATTTAGCCAACTGGACGCAAGGGAAAGAGTTAAAAGATAAATCCAAATTGCTAAAAGAAGTACATGAAACGTCTGTGGAATTTATTGAAACAATTGAAAGTATTTTAGATAAAGAAATCAATAATACAAAAGGGAAAGAGGTAGATAGTATGGCAAAAACAGAGTCAGATGGTTTATATGCATCTCCATATCAACAGATTTTAGAAAAGCATCGCAATTTAATGGATGCTTTTACTAAAGAGATTACTGACATACCAATACGGAAGGAAGAAGAACCAAATCAAGAAGGTTTATCTGTATCTTTAACGGAAAAAAACGGCAGTGTAAAAGATGTTCACTTAAATAAAATTTTGCAACCAGATTTATATGAGACAGTCCATAATTCTGTTTTTGAGGGGAAAGAAAGTTCGTTTGTTGTACATCAAAAGGATGCACAGATTGATTTAAATGATCTAGTCAAAATAGCCATATATGATAAATGGGTACAAAGAGAAGTGGATTTTGTAGATAAAGCTGAGGATCCAAAAGAGTTA
>NZ_JAPHWH010000075.1:0-539 GCF_026241455.1 Bacillus sp. DHT2 | reverse complement strand
GGCATCTACTGATGTGGATGCTCTCTTTTTATGAACTATTTGAATAGGACAAGCATATACTGCTTGTACCTTATTAACTTTAGTAACCTTAACTTTCGTTAATGGGGATTCTCATAATCCTTTAAAGGGCGCTCACGGAAATGGGTGCTCTTTTTACTAGATAAAACGGATATTGAAATAGGAAGGGCGATGAATGATGGACGAAATACAACGATTTATTGCTAACAATACACATCAGCTTGGATATATTATGGATGAAGCTAGCAGGAAGTGGATAGAGCAAGACCCTAAAGGAGCTTTGACAGTAGGAGCAAGTAAAGGAACGATAGATGCTTATGGTAGTTATTATGATCTGTTGGAAAAGTTAGCATGCCTTGAAGAAGGAAAAAATATTTAGCATAATGATTAAACCAATAGCAATTATCGTAGGCGCTGCTATGATCGGCTTAGCGTCTTATTTGTTGTTCAGTAATTCTATCATCTCTTTATTTACAGTGTTTTGAATGTATACTTTTCCTGTTAATTTTGATGATACCAAA
>NZ_JAPHWH010000074.1:0-583 GCF_026241455.1 Bacillus sp. DHT2 | reverse complement strand
TTGTATTTGCAAGTCATTCTATCCGAGACTTTGTGCCAGAGGATGCAAGTGTAGCAGCAGTAGAAAAAATTAAGACACTCTTTGAGCTTACGCAGTACAAATTTATTATGCAACAAGACAGCAACAACCTAGATATGTTACGACGAGTGTTTGCAGGGCAAATCAGTACAAGTGAACTGAATGAAATACCGTTTTTACCAACAGGAGATGTGCTCTTATGTATCAGTGCCGTGAAGAACATTTTATTTAAAGTCGATGTGACAGAAGAAGAGTTAGCGGTATTTGGAGGAGGGGCGTAATTCATGCATCTTGTACTGAAGATGATTCCGAAAAAGTGGCTGATAGTGATTGCTCTGAGTCTACTTTTTCTCCTTGGAACTTTTCTTATAGGAGCTACAATGACACTAATTGGTGGAATGGAAGGGAATAAAAAGCAAGGGGATATTACATACCCAAAAGGTGGTATGGGGACAGCAAATGTTTCGGCTGAAGTGTTGAAATGGGAACCTACCATTCGGAAGTATGCGCAGGAATTTGGTGTAGAAGCGTTTGTTCCATTAATGTTGGCTCAAATGATGCAGGA
>NZ_JAPHWH010000073.1:0-611 GCF_026241455.1 Bacillus sp. DHT2 | reverse complement strand
TGACATGATTTTGTAAGTTTCTTTGTTTTCTAGAAAAAATAACGGGTACCAAAAATAACCATAAAAAACATAGTATGAGGGTATCGTTCTTTTGAACAGAGGGAAAATATGATAGTATGAATTTCCACATTTGGAAGAAAATAGGATTCGAGTTGTTGTATGAATGAATCGCAAAAAAGAACATTCCTCTTGTAAGGGAATGTTCTTTTTCATAATATCATATAATTATGCTTTAAAATTTTTAAGCATAGATTAGTAAAGAAAGATTTCTTTATTCCCGCTGGTTACTACCCTAAATAAAAAGAAGCGCTATTTAGGGTATTTATTTTTCATAACAATTGTAAAATATGAGCATATAGGGGTACCGCTACATCGTTGACTACTGATAATGAACATTATGCATATTAGAGAATATCGAACATAAAATGATATTAACTTCATGACATTGCTGTGTTTTAGCGTTACCCCTACGTTTTCGAAAAGGCACCTGTATAAGGTGTCTTTTTGTTTTTCACCTTTTGAGATGGACAAGCATATATTTGTAGTGTGGGACAACCTCTCTAAGGCCCTAGTCAATACTCATTGAAAACTCCTACAAATTTGGGCATCTA
>NZ_JAPHWH010000072.1:0-645 GCF_026241455.1 Bacillus sp. DHT2 | reverse complement strand
TCAAAATCAAATTAACTTTAACCTCCCTTTATGATAAGATTATCATGTAAAGGTTAGGTGATTTTATGAATTCATACATTTATGGTTATGCACGAGTAAGTACCCAACAACAAGATTTGATTCGTCAGCTAGACATGCTTCAAAATTATAACTGCACTGAAATTTTAACTGAAAAAATAACAGGTACGAAAAGTAATCGTCCAGAGCTTACTCGATTAAAAGATAAAATTAGACCTGGTGATACATTAGTTATAGAAAGCTTTTCTAGATTAGGAAGAAGCACCAAAGATTTAATTGAACTTGTTGATTTTTTTGAGAATAAAGGAGTTAAGCTAATTAGTATCAAAGAACAATTTGATACTAATACACCGCAAGGCAAATTGATGTTAACAGTATTTCAGGCATTCAGCCAGTTTGAAAGAGACTTGATTGCTCAACGAACACAAGAAGGTCTTGTAAGTGCAAGAGCAAGAGGAAGGGTTGGTGGTCGTCCTCGTATTAAAGATATCTATATTCAGAAGGCATTAAATTTATATAAGTCAGAGCAATATAGTATTCGAGAAATTATAGATATGACTGGCATTAGCCAAGCAACACTGTACCGATACATACGAGAACACAAGCAAGTACAAAAGAATGAGGAAA
>NZ_JAPHWH010000071.1:0-650 GCF_026241455.1 Bacillus sp. DHT2 | reverse complement strand
CTGCTTGTAAGGCAGGTGCTCTCCCAGCTGAGCTAATCCTCCAAAAGTGGTGACCCGTACGGGATTCGAACCCGTGTTACCGCCGTGAAAGGGCGGTGTCTTAACCACTTGACCAACGGGCCAAAAATATTATGGCGGAGAGCAAGGGATTCGAACCCTTGATACGCTTGTGACGTATACACGATTTCCAATCGTGCTCCTTCGGCCAACTCGGACAGCTCTCCAATCATGGCTCCGCAGGTAGGAATCGAACCTACGACCGATCGGTTAACAGCCGATAGCTCTACCGCTGAGCTACTGCGGAATGATATTAGCCTGGCAACGTCCTACTCTCACAGGGGCAAGGCCCCAACTACCATCGGCGCTAGAGAGCTTAACTTCCGTGTTCGGTATGGGAACGGGTGTGACCTCTCTGCCATCATTACCAGACTACATTCACTCGAGACAAACATTATTATACTTGATTGATTAAAAAAGTCAATAAGTTTTTTCATGTTCTCTCAAAACTAGATAACACTTGTACTCATATTATATGGTTAAGTCCTCGATCTATTAGTATTCGTCAGCTCCACATGTCACCATGCTTCCACCTCGAACCTATCAACCTGATCATCTTTCAGGGATCTTACTAGCTTACGCTATGGGAAATC
>NZ_JAPHWH010000070.1:0-743 GCF_026241455.1 Bacillus sp. DHT2 | reverse complement strand
TTTGATGAAGTTTATGGGGTGAGCTGCTTGAGGGAAAACCTCACGAGCAGTTCTTATGGGGAGGGGTTGGAAACGGGTCATAACTGATACCGCGCCAGTTCTTTACCCGACAAATTTTATTTAAAACATGGAAATCTATTTTTGGTATTCATGCGGTAAAAAAGATAAAACTCGAGCGATTCCAGTGCCATTTATATGGACAGTTAATTGCGCTATGTCCAACAAGATACTTCTCATTTGAAGGGATCGTTATCGGACTTTATTGAAGAGCACGAGATTGATGAGACGTTATTTAAATCCATCCTACGTAAGATGGATTTTGACCGAATTCAATTTGAGAAAGATATATCTCATTATTCTGGTGGACAAAAGAAAAAGCTGCTTATCGCTAAAAGTTTATGTGAAAAAGCTCATTTATATATATGGGATGAACCATTAAATTTTATTGATATTTATTCGCGTATGCAGATTGAAGAGCTTATTCAACAATTTAATCCCACAATGGTTATTGTTGAGCATGATAAGGCATTTCAACAAACAGTTGCAACAAAAACTATATCTATATAGTTCAAAGTGAGTGATTGAAGATATAATCAGTAAATCAAGTCATTAAACTATAGGGCGCTTTAATGGAGTGATGAAAAAAGCCTAATTTCTCTACAATCAATTGAGAAATTAGGCTTTTTAATAGGAAAAGTAGGGTACATATTAACAGAATGCACTCATAAATGGGAATATGATAT
>NZ_JAPHWH010000006.1:0-276538 GCF_026241455.1 Bacillus sp. DHT2 | reverse complement strand
GGCTGAAATTGGTCAAATTGAACGCTTTACCGATGAAACACGAATCGCCAAATACGCAGGTCTATTCTGGAAGAAATATCAGTCTGGTCGCTTTACTGCAGAAAACACGTCATTAACACGATCAGGGAATCAGTATCTACGTTATTACTTAGTTGAAGCCGCCAACTCTGTAAGGCGTCATGTCCCTGAATATCGTGACTATTATGCGAAAAAATCTGCCGAAGTACCTAAGCATAAGCACAAACGAGCCCTCGCATTAACCGCAAGAAAATTTGTTCGTTTGGTGGATGCGCTACTACGCAACAACCAAATTTACACGCCCGGAAGGAGCGTTGATAGATGATGTCTACTGACATTCTTCCTCCTTCTATATTCCATTAATTTACAAATTGTTAATGGTCTAGTTTCGTATTGCCTTTTTTAAGCTGAAATAACAAATTAAGTGTTTAAATTACTAGAATCATTACTTGACATCACACCACAGGTCTTATATATTCTATAGCTCTCTATTTCATACCCTATGTCATTTTCTCATTGTAACAGGCTTTCTCCATACATGAAAAACATAATGTTCCAAAAACTCACAAGACCCACTATAGTTACGTGATTTCTCAATATATCTCTTGTATATAAATCGATCTAAAGATGTAAAATATCCAAGTAATTACTTAATAATTACATTACATCTAAATTTAAATTAAAGAAGGAGCTATATACCATGGATAAAAAAGATTTAGTAAGTCTTCAAGTCAACAACATGCCGTCAGATGCTCTGAATACTCCTAGTAAGTCCCAAGAGCAAATGCAAGATTCAGCTCAAAAGCTATCTAACGGAATAAAAATAGATTCATCAGAAAACGAAACTGCAACTCTAAATAAAGACGAATAGAGAGTTTTTGGCGTGAAAATAAGCTGAAAAATCGAAATGAAGCAATTCGACAGATCGTAGAGAAAGGGCTAGGTCGCAATTAGCGACTGCCCTTTTTTATTTCACTTAAAAACCTGCATATCAAATTTAAACCTATTATCTCCCCAAAAATCCAATCATCCATTATTTAAGACCTATTGCATTACCAATCCGTCAAAAACGTAGTACAAACAAATCTGAGAAGTCATTTTCAAATAAGAATAGGGCTTTTAAAAATATATTCATGAAAATAACAAAAGAGCTGGATTTTCATCACAGCTCACTTATTAATTGGTTCTTTATGTGTACATGTAGGATATTGAGAACATCCAAAGAACTTGTTTCCAGTTTTATTTGAATTTCGTACCACTAAATGATTTTTACATGACGGGCATTTCCTTTCTGCAGGATCTACACCACGATACACATCTTCAGCCGAATACTCTGGATTTACTTTGTTAATCAATTTTTGAAGCTCTATACGATCTATTAGTTTTACATGACATGCTTCACCTAATCCTTTCGCCTGCTTTGTATATACGCTGTTCGTGACAACCCACGCCTCATGAGCCTTGTAATAGGCTTTTGCTGCATAAATCTCCTGTACAGCACGAATACCAACTCGATTTTTCACACCATATATTTTCGCTTGAATTACAATACGATTGTTCCCTTTTAATCCGAGATCGGCTGTTGCTTTAAAATAAAGTTTGATCAAATTGATACTAATAACCTTGATAAATGTTCATAGAAAAGAGCGTGTTTTGAAAAAAAGATTGTTCAAAACACGCTCTTACTATTTTCAGTTGGTTCATTCTTTTATAAAAAAGTTTGATCATTTCCTATCTATGTTGCTCCACAATCGCGCCCGATAGTTGAAGAATGAAATGAAAACTTTTCCTTAGGTGAGATCCGTTCTCAAATTCAATTTTAGCTGTCTGTGCAAAATTTAGACCCTTAGCGAGCCACGAAAACCCCTGGCGGCATAGTAGGATTCAGCTCCATTGTGATACACGAAGACGTGCCCGAAGCGACAATCGCAAAAAAGGGCACCGCCGAGTTCTCTAATATCAGAGGGTGTTTGCACCCAACTCGACGTTTTCATATCGAAATTTTCAAGATTCTGCAACGTCCGATATTGTTCTTCCGTTAATAGTTCAATGCCCATGGCAGTTGCCATATCAATAGCGTTATTTTCTGGTTTATGTTTTTTTCTTGACTCTAACCCTTCACGATCGTAACAAACACTTCTGCGACCTTTAGGACTTTCCGCTGAACAATCATAAAAAATGTATTCGTCCTTCTCTTTATCATGACCAACAACATCCGGTTCGCCGCCAGTTCTTTCCATTTCATTGAGCGACCACAGTTTTTCAGTATTAGCATCCAGCTTTGCTTGGACTTTAGCCCATTCAAGACCTTTATGGCGGTTCATGTTTTTCTCAAAACGGGCTTTCAATGCTCTGAGTAATTCTTCACGTTGTTCTAGTGACAACTCCTCTTTATTGTTGATTTTATTTCCCTTTGTCATGTTAGTTCCCCCCTTATTGTTTTTACTCATAATGGTTTAAGTATATATAAATATTTGTTTTATAATAAATCGTTTAAATAATCGTGTGAATTCAGTTTACAATAAATTATATGATTTAGTAAATCCATTTCTCTACAATCTGGCCCTTTAACGGAACAACTTATTGTCACTCAACAGTTCCTTAATCGTTCTCTCAATTTCAGATGTTCTTTTCCTTTTCACTATAAATACACTCCTTTAGATAATCTAAAGGAGGAGTTTACGCTAGTTTGACGAATTTATATTGATATAATTATAAAAGGGTGGTCTAATTGAACATTTTATGGGATTTTGATGGAACTTTGTTTGATACGTATCCTGCGTATACAAACATACTCTCTTTGGTACTGGGAGAAGCAGTAGATAAACAGGAAATTTATGAAAAGCTAAAAATTTCGTATTCGCATGCAATTGATTACTATAACATTTCCAGGGATCAAGAAGAAGAGATAAAAAGATTAAAGAAAACATTATCTCCAAAAGATATGAAACCATTTGATGGTGTAGAAGAAATCTTAAAATTTGCAAATAAAAATGTAATTATGACACACAAGCATAGGGACGGAGTTTTAGCCATCTTAAAATACTATGGATGGGATAAATACTTTGTGGATATGGTTACAATTGATGATGGTTTCCCTCGTAAACCTAATCCATTAGCATACATTCATTTACATACAAAACACGGAATCGATCTAGTTATTGGAGACCGGGAGTTAGATTTATTACCTGCAAAAGAATTAGGAATTGCAACGTGCATGTTTCAAAGTCAAGGTGATGTTGCTGATTATCATTTACAAGACTACTCGAAATTTTTTAATACGGATATTCCATTAGCGAAACGGGTGTTCAGTTAGTAATAACTACTGTAAATGGACCGAATTTTGATTTTCTTATTTTTATAATTATCAGCATAATTATTTAACACAGCCAAAAAATAAAGACACTTCACATATTAGTCATTTTTATATTTAGGTTGTAGAGGCTAAAGTCAATAAAATCAAAGGCAGGGACATATTTAATATGTAAAATATGTCCCTGCCTTTTCGTTATTGTAGACTTGAAATAAGTTTTGATTAAATAAACCCTATAAAAATTGATAAAAGCGTAAATAGAAAAAGCTTGTTTTGAAAAAAGAATGATCAAAACAAGCTCTTAATATATTCGATTGAATCATTCTTTTATAAAGAAATTTGATCATTCCTGTAATCTTTATTTCATTAGAGTGCCCTTTAGTTGAACAAAAAAATATTCTCATAATATCGTTATGATTTAGTTGTCATAATAATTGAACGTGGATAGAATCCCAACTTCTGATAAAACGATACAGCTTCATTCCCGTACACTACTGTTAATTCAATTTCATATATTTGTTTTTCTTTAAACCATTCCACTGCACTATTCATTAATTTCAAACCCAATCCGTTTCTTCGATATTTTTCATCAACAAATAGAACCTCGATCTTCCCGCTTACTTTTTTACTATATGCTATACAAAATCCTAATATATTGTCTGTTTCTGACTCAATCAATAATTCAATTCTGTATTCTCCATACTTTGAATTTTTTTTATATTCTTCAATACGTTCCTCAAATGTAATTCTTGGATAATCACCAGAAAAAAATTTTGATTTACTGTTATGGTATTCATGCAATTTATCTAATGAGTTTCTTATTATCTCTATTTCATCGAGAGTGATATGTTTATTAATAATTCTCATACTTCAACATCTCCAATAATATATATTTATTTAAGCATAAGTATAGCGGTGTAGGGAATTTAATACTTATCATTAGATTGTTAAAGAAGTTACTATTATAGCAATACCGTTACATAGCAACCAGGCAACTATGTTTTATATCATGCTCACAAAAATAAACTGTTGGCGATTCGTAATTTTTTAGGGTTTCAAATTCAACGTATTTCACGTATAATCTTTCCTTTCAGTGGGTATCAAATCAGTTAGCATTCCCCTAGTTCTTATAGTGTAAAATCTTCCATCGTTTTCCGAATTTCATCCGCTTCAATTCCAATGTATCGTAACGTTTACCCTTGTGATGTATGGCCAAACAATTTCATCAAATAGTACACGTCTTTTTTTCGTTGGTAGTAGTGATATCCAAAAGATTTACGCATACAATTATTTATTATTTTTTGTACTGTGCTTTGTAATCTACATATTCTTTTTTAGCATCTTGCTCATTATCTTTTTTACTATTAAAATATGTGTGTGTCTGCAATGTATATTTTACTAACTTTCCTTCATCATTCTTCTTATAATTCATAACAATACTTACTTGCAATATCTGCATTGGACCGTTTGCAGCGTCAAGATGAAGCACAATTGTCGCCCCATCATATTCATCATATTGTATTTTTAGCTTGTCATTAATAATACTTTGAAACTCTGATTCAGTTAAGCTATATCCAACTGTTTTAGGCTGATCAAATTTTTTTGTGTCATCACCTGGCTTCATTTTTAATTTTCCTATTCCTTTTAAACGATCCACAATTAAGTTAACGTAAGAAACATCAACATTGGAATCACTTTGTACCTGCCCATTTTTATACATAATATTTGTACTATAAATGGTTTCTTCTTTATAATTTCCATTTGTACTTTCTTTCTATTATCTATATCAGTAGTGATTTCTTGTGTTGTACCTCCATATAAACTTTTATCTTTCGTATTATATACACCTTCCGTAGTTTGATAGATTCTTTTAATGTGCCTCCCATCTTCTTTTTGCTCGTACGTACTATATATACCTCTTTGTGTCACACTCGCATACCCATCATCACTCGCAGACATAACCTTCGTCATATCCCCTTCATCCAAAGCTTTTACCAATCTTTCATACTCTATTTTGTTTTCCCCAACACTGCATCCACCTAATATTAAAATTAAGGTCAACATCTTAATTGTTAATTTCATTAACTTTCTCATTTTATCCCCCATGTAATATTCACGCTTATCCATTATTTTCATACTGCTTTTTATACTTTTCATAATCTTTTAACGCGTCTTGATTATTGTATTTTCTCCCGGCAAAATATGTATTAATTTGTAAAATACTCGTAACCACTTTCCCCTCTTCATTCTTTTTCTTATAGTTTACAGAGACACTCAACTCTGATAACTCCATTGGTTTTTCTTTCGAATCTTTTGCAGCATCGAAATTAAGTACAATTGACGCACCACCATATTCGTCATATTGTAGCTTCAATTTATCATTTATCATTTGTTGGAATTCCGCTTCAGTTAATTCATATCCTACTAAATTAGGCTCATCAAACCCTCTTTTATCATCACCCGGTTTCATCTTTAGTTTTCCTACTCCATGAAGACGATCCATAAGAAGCTTCACTTGAGAAACTTCTAAGCTTAGATTTGTACTTTGTACTTGGCCGTTTTCATACTTAATATTTGTACTATATACTTTTTCTTTGTTATAGTTTTTAATTTTATCCTTTTCTTTTCTTGTATCAATTTTTGTAGTTACTGTTTGCGCTGTACTACCATATAAGTTTTTTTCTTTCGTGTTATATACTCCATCAGTGGTTTGATATACATTTTTTTTATATATGCCATCTTCTTTTTCTTCAAGTGTACTATGTATCACTCGTTCTTCTAAATGCGCATACCCATCATCACTAGCAGACATAACCTTCGTCATATCTCCATCATCCAAGGCCTTTACAAATGGTTCATATTTAATTTTCGTTTCAAAAAAGCTACACCCACTAAGTAAACTCCCAACGACCGTCATAAGCATCAGCACCTTAGCTTTCTTTTTCATACCGTCACCTCGTTCGTTACTCTTGGCATTTTGAGTTTCATAATGCTTCCTTTTTGGTAGTAATACACTTCGTCTTTCCCTAAAGATGCTTCGTTACTTACGTATTTCACATTGAAAACACTTTGATCGTTTAATGGCATAGTGATGATACCCACTTTGAAATCATAGATTTCCTTGCCAGCCAGCTCCAATTCCCCCCAAGCAGAGACTACATCCAGTTTCTGTCCGACATTATTCTTCATATTAAGTTATCTCATTTCTTAATTATTTATTATTTTTTGTACTGTGCTTTATAATCTACATATTCTTTTTTGGCGTCTTGATTGTTATCTTGTTTTCTATTAAAGTATGTGTGTATCTGTAACGCATATCTTACTAAATTCCCCTCATCGTTCTTTTTCTTGTAGTCTACATCAATACTTACTTCCAATATCTGCCTAGGACCATTTGCAGAACCAAGGTGAAGCACAATTGTCGCCCCACGATATTCATCATATTGTATTTTTAGCTTGTCATTAATAATACTCTGAAATTCTGATTCAGTTAAGCTATATCCAACTGTATTAGGCTGATCAAACTTTTTGATATCATCGCCTGGCTTCATCTTCAATTTCCCTATTCCTTTTACACGATCCACGATTAAGTTAACGTAAGAAACATCAACATTGGAATCACTTTGTACCTGCCCATTTTTATACATAATATTTGTACTATAAACAGTTTCTTTTTTATAATTTTCGTTTGTCCCTTTTTCCTTTTTATTCTCTATATCAGTAGCAATTGTTTGTGTTGTGTCTCCATATAAACTTTTATCTTTCGTATTATATACACCTTCCGTAGTCTGACGGATTGTTTTAACGTGCTTTCCATCTTCTTTTTCCTCGTACGTACTATATATACCTCTTTGTGTCACACTCGCATACCCATCATCACTAGCAGACATAACCTTCGTCATATCCCCTTCATCCAAAGCTTTTACAAATGGTTCATATTTAATTTTCGTTTCAAAAAAGCTACACCCACTAAGTAAACTCCCAACGATCGTCATAAGCATCAGCACCTTAGCTTTCTTTTTCATACTGTCACCTCATTCGTTACTCTTGGTATTTTAAGTTTTGTAATGTTTCCTTTTGGTAGTCATACATTTCGTCTTTTCCTAAAGATGTTTTGTTACTTGTGTATTTAATATTGAAAACACTTTGGTCGTTTACTGGTATAGTGATGATATCCGCTGTTAGTTTACTTCTCATTTTCAAATTGAAGTCTGCCAACATCTACATAATAATAATATACCTACTTAGCTTATTGTTACTGATCTTAGCAAATGCATATAAAGAAAGAGCATATTTTGAAAAAAACGATTAAAACATGCTCTTACACTCTTAATACAAATGATTCATTTTACGAACTGATATCATGCTTTCACACCAAATAATAAACGTAAAAAGTGCTTTAGATTTATTCCTAAGGCGACCGTTATTTTATAAGTTCTTCGATGCTATTACTATTTTTGATTGTTTCTGATGATAGCCAGAGTGAATATCTTGTTCCATCCTTGTTGGTTAAAAATATGTCAAATTTTTCATTATATAGTTCTTCTTTAAGGATAGTGACCACCTTTGTCAGATCCTCAATTACAGGAGGCTTGTTGTTATATTGCATCTTACTGTCCTTAAAAACTAAAGTCACCTTATACTTCGGACACTCCCCGGCTTTCGGATGTGGACAAGTAATACCTTCAATTGCAAAATCGTCGTTTTGAATTTTTTTCAATCTGTCACCTACTTTTGTTTGAGTTTGAATCAAATATGTCCAATAACTTCTTACAGTGTTTTTCATAGTTAATAGCAGTTCTTCCTTCGTTATAACTTTTTGTACGTTTTCAAAAGGGAGACCTATATATTCACCATTATGATCTTTAATTTCAAGTTCTGTTATCTTTTTATTACTCTTCTGAATGAGTTGGAATAGAGCATATAAACGATCTAATTCTGCTGATTCAAATTGACTATAATCAATCTTGTTACTCGTTTTTAAAGTTAATAACAAATCATCAGTTGGTTTGTCTTCATGATAATCAACTATATACTGAAAAACATTTTCTTTTTCAAATTCCTCGTAGCCCAATTTTTTAATTTCTTTTAAAATTGGTTTAAATTTCTTATATTCCTCATATGTGTTTTTTCCGTATTGGTATTCATCACCTTTTATTTTTGAATATAAGAAGCCATCTACCTCTACTCTAAATTGAATATTTTTGTTGTTTTTTGCTTGAACAGTATGGTATGTATGTCCCATATTCCCTTCATGCATAGCGCCCCAATCTGTTACAACAACATCGATTCCATGTTTTTCTTTTATATATTTTTTAACCTGTTCTTCATTATTATTAATACAGCCACTCAAAAATAAGAAACATAACACTAACAATATTACATTTTTCATTCTTTTCATATAACCCCTAATACCCCTTCCTTACGTAAGAAATGATTCCTGGTTGTGTAGTATATTCAAAGCCACCTTTTCCCACAATCAAAATAAGCTTTCCTCTTTCCATATAGGAAGAGGAAAGCTTATTTCCCTTTTACTTTATTGTTGCTCTTGTATTTCTACCGCTTGATTTTGTTGCTCTCTTTTATTTTTCTCTATTACTTTTTCAACAAACTCATTCCGCCATATTTTAAATTTAGCCGCAAATTGACTTTCAATTTTATTTCGATATCCTTCAAATTTCACTTCAACAATGTCAGAATGATTAAATAGTTTATATGTTTCTCCTGTTAAACCGACTGGATGTAGTACTCCTCCATAATCGTAGAAAGTATCATCATCCAGCAATACACCTCTTGTAGTGATTACATAATCTTCATCTTTCTCTTCCTCAAGACTTAACCTTACTACGCTTCCTAAAGGTAATACCTTTTCCATATAATCTTTCATGTTAGTTAACCGTCCCTTTTAATACTACGATTTTCTCTTCGATTTTTTGTCTCTTTTTTTCAAGTTGACGAATCCGATCAATAAAAGCATCACGTGTTTTCCCTTGCAAATTGCTGTCGATACTACTCTCTAAGCTTCGAATATCACTCGTTAAAGCTGATGCTGCTTTTTCAAGTTGCATCACCACGTTTATAATCTGATCCCTACCACCATTATTTGGAAATGTACTATGAACCTTATTCATTATCATATGTAAATCCATACCAATTCCCCTTTCTTCTTTCTCTTCCAAAGTCCGCGTATTGAAAAGAAATATATTTAGTTAGAAAAAATATTAATAATATGTTACTGCTCCTAACTCCTCATCTTTTGCAATCATAGAAAAGATTGCTTCTGAAACATCTTCATTCAATTGTTTCAAATCTTTTGAGAGCTCTTTTACATCTTTTGAGATTTCACCTAACAATGAACGGTTTATTCCTCTACTACCATCATTCATAAAGAGATGAAGCAATGAGTGTCGATGAGTTAAAATATGCTCTGCTACAATTGCAGTAACATTTGTATCTATGTGAAAATCCCCTTTAAACATATCTAGTAAATCCTGCACATAAGAACCCGCTACTTCCTTGGCAATCTCTAAAATTTCAGTTGCTGCTAAATACACAACGACACTTCCTGCTAAAAAGTCTACAGCCGCATTAAATACAGATTCTAATACTTCTAACACCTTTTCTTTACATTTAGCTAGAGTTGTTTCGATCCAATCTACAGCGGTATCTACTGCGCTCTTAATTTTTATCGTAGCTGTTATACTAAATTTGATAGCTTCTGTTGCAGCTGTTGATTTTATACTTTCAAATTTATTAGCTATCTGAGTAAAATCCCCTGCAGTCATTAGTACAAGTAGTAATGCACCAACTGGTGTACCATTTACCACTATATCTACTATAGCTTCTTCCTTTGCACTAAGATTTTTTTTCCCAGCAAGCCCCTTATACAAATTTCCTGCCGACCCTGACAGCTCCAAAAAAGCGGGAGTCCAATCCGGCCCCGTATCATTCCCAGCTTTAAGCTTGTTTAAACGTAAATCTTTATTTTCATCATAATATTCACCGTTCTCAACAAAAGAATGTCCTTCCCCATTCAGCATCATATACACCCTTCCAGGGATAACAAAATCTGCAACTTTTATGCCTCCATACAAAGGGTCATTCTCATTTACAATACTGAGGTTATTCTTCATATTGGAACCGTCACCGTATTTGTCAACATCCGTATTTAATACAGGTGCAGGATTTAAAGTTAATACAGGAATATTATCCTTTTGATTTCTTAATGCAACTGTATTTGCTATGCCTCCACCCAACGAATGTCCTGTTAACGTTATATTATTATTTTGTCCATGATTTCTCTTAACTCTTTCATAAAAATCTACCCCCATATCGTACTGCCTAACGGGGTAGTCTGTATTAAACAAATTATTAAGTCCAATTGACGCATCTGCCCACACATCAGGAGAGTCAATTGCTCCAATACCAAAGTATGTTTGCTTTGGCTGTGTTCCTACATATGCTATTGTAATGTCACCTGTATTATTATCTTTAAGTGCATAAGCTCCGAATCCAGTAATTTTATCGTCTTCAAAGTCTATGAGTGTAGCATTAAATTTATCCTCTAATTGAATTTTGTTTTCATTATAAGGTTTATTATAAGGCTTTTCTCTTGCATTAAATTTATAAATATCATCACCAGCCAACTCTAATTTCCCTAAATCAGAGGATATTTTCAACTTGTTCGACATATTTCACCACACCTCTCCTTACTTTATTTGTTATCGTAATATTGTTTTTTATAATTTAAATATTCTTTTTTAGCATTTTTAGTGTTTTCTTCTTTACCATTAAATCTAACTGCTATTTGTTGAATATGTTTCAACATCTTGCCTTCCTCATTCTTTTTATCGTACGTTATTGATATCGTAATTTCACTTATTCGCATCGTTTTTTCTTTTCTGTCTTTGGCAGAATTAAAATCTATAACAATCGATGCATCTTGAAATTTATCATATTGTAGTTTTAATTTATCATTTATCATGTCTTTAAATTGCACTTCTGTTAATCCAATACCAATACTGTTCGGTTCATCAAACCCCTTTGTATCTTTATCTGGCTTTAATTTCCCTATTCCTTCTAAATTATCTATAACTAGCTTAATCGAAGAAACGTCTAAACTTGGATTCAAACTTTGCGCTTGATCATTTTTATAAATAATATAGGTATTATATTTTTCTTCTGATTTATAACTATTGTTCTCCTTATTTTTATCATTAGTTGTTTTATCAGCTATTTCTTGTGTTGTAGTTCCATATAAACTCTTATCATTCGTATTGTATATACCATCAGTAGTTTGATATATTGTTCTTCTATATTCTCCATCTTCTTTTTCTTCTATAATGGAGTGTATGATTTGTTCTTCTACACTCGCATACCCATCATCACTCGCAGACATAACCGTCTTCATATCCCCTTCATCCAAAGCTTTTACAAATCTCTCATAGTCTATTTTCGTTTCTCCAAAACCACACCCACTAAATAAACTCGCAACTATCGTCATAACAATCATCACCTTAGCTTTCTTTTTCAGTTTCATACAGTCACCTCGTTCGTTACTCTTGGCATTTTCAATTTGATTATGTTTCCTTTTACATAATAGTATACTTCATCTTTTCCTAGAGCTGGTTCGTTACTTACATACTTGATGTTGAAAACACTTTGGTCGTTTAATGGCATTGCGATGATGCCCGCTGTTAGTTTACTTCTCATTTTCATCGGTAAGGCATCTCGGTTTCGATCCATATAGTCATGATGTCCTGCTAGGACGAAGTAAATACCAACTGCACGAGATAGATCCATTAAAGTTGTTGCGTCGTCTGTTTCTAAGTAAACGAGTCTGCTAAATTCTTCAACGTTTGTCATAATGATAAGTTGTTTTGTAAACACTGGTATTTCTCTTCCTTCTTGTCTTGCTTGTGATAATTCAAGGGATCGTTCACGAATCATTTCCATCCAGTATTTCACGTGAACGTTTACTTCATTTTCTTCTACGATGTAATGAGTCACATTGTCTTTATACTGAACGAAGCTATACTCCGCTGTATCTACTAATGTTATACTCTCAAAATAGTCTTTATTCATTTGGGAGAGTATACTTGATATGACTTGTTTTCTAATACTATCATCTGCACTGTAAACCATTAAATGATCATTAACTGCAATATCATGCGCAACGACTTCTACATTTGTGAAGTCAAGTCCCAGTGGAACTTTTCCTGCTTGTAATGCTTTGGTAACGTCCTTGTTTTTACGATATGTTACAAGATCAATGATTTCTGGCATCATTGGAATTGCCTTCGGACGTTCTCCATCCCATTCTTGATCCATTTCACTTGCTTCTTGTTGCAATAATTGAATTTGTTGTAATTCATCTTCTGCTTTTGTTGGTAACACTGCCTGGAATAATGTCGGTGAATCTAGTTTTATAATTGCTCGTCCTGCCATTTCTTCCACTTTTACATCAGATCGACCTACAATGCCTGAGATTTCACTTTGATCAATCATATATAGACATGTTTGCAATTTAATGTTGTTATATAGCTGAATACGCAGTGCATTTTGTCGACCTGCACTGATTAGTGTGTGAATACCCAAGCTTGCGCCATCGCGAACAATTTGTATCATTAACATTTCAAAGTCTTCGTAAAATCTAGCTTCTTTTACCGCATCGTAATTATCAATCGTAACGATGATATTCGGCATTTGTTTACCGCTAGCTTTTTCATACATTTCTATGCTTGCAACGTCATATTCACTTAACATACGTTTACGTTGTTTCATCTCTTGCGTTAATCTTTCAACTAGTTTTAAGCACTTTTCTGCTTCGTCAATCGTAATCGTATCCGCAACATGTGGCAGTCCCTTTAATGGTAAGAGACCATTCGTACCAAGGTCTACTAAATACACATGCAAATGCTCCGGGCTATTTTGACGCGCTACATCCATAATGACTGATTGTAAGAACGTCGATTTACCGTAACCTGGACTTGAGAAGACGGCTACATGTCCATCTTTACTTATGTCTAATGTTAATGGTGTTTGTGATTGTAATTCAGGTTGGTCTAGTAAACCAACTATTGCTTGTAATGGTTTCTTCGCTTCATTCCATGCTTCTTTAAAGTGCACTGGATGTAAGTCTTGCAGGAATATTTTTTCTGGAAGCGGTGGTAACCACGGTCTTGCGAGCGCTTCAATTTGTCTTTCTTCTGTATAATCATGAATATAATCGATAACTGCATCAAGTTCAGACGGCACCGTCGCAACTTCTTTGTTATCTCCAAGTCCACTTAAGTCTTCACTTAAGATTTCATATTGACCTAAGTCGTTGATTGCATAAATTGTTGTATCGAGACGATCTTGATCATCCTTATCTTCTACATAGTCAGCACCGCTCCATGCAGATTGGAATAGTTCATAGATTTCATTATTTCCGACCTGTAAGTACGCGCGTCCTGGCAGTGTAATTTCTGCTGCGTCAGGTGTTTTTAATATTTCATTACTGTCTGATGTATTTTGCACTTTAAGCGCTAGTTTAAATTTCGAGTTACTCCAAATTTGATCATCGACAACCCCGGTTGGTTTTTGTGTAGCCAGTATTAAATGAATACCAAGAGAACGCCCGATACGCGCTGTTGAAACTAATTCTTTCATAAAGTCTGGCTGCTCTGCCTTCAACTCCGCGAACTCATCACTAATTAAGAATAGATGCGGCATCGGCTCTGTTACAGCGCCTTCTTTGTATAATTTTTGATATTGGTTAATATGATTCACATTATTCTCGCCAAATAAGCGTTGGCGTTTTTGTAATTCTGCCTTAATCGAAGCGAGTGCACGCATACTTTGCGCACCATCTAAATTCGTAATCGTTCCTAGTAAGTGCGGTAGATTTCTAAATAAGTTCGCCATTCCTCCGCCCTTATAGTCAATTAATAGAAACGCAACTTCATAAGGATGGAAATTGACCGCAAGAGATAGAATATACGACTGAATAATCTCTGACTTACCAGAACCTGTAGTACCAGCGATTAACCCGTGTGGTCCGTGTGCTTTTTCATGTAAGTTTAAATTTACAAGATCTTCTTTACCGCGAAGACCAAGCGGTACAGCTAATGATTTATGAGCAGCATTTTTTGCCCAGCGGCCTGTAATATTTAATTCATCAATTTTTTCAACGCCATACATTTCTAAGAATGTAACACTTTCTGGAATACTATTTTTCAAGTTTTGCAGGTGATTCAATGGTGCAAGTGCTCTAGCTACATCTTCTAAATTAAATCCTTCTGGAAAATGATCCGGTGCGAACTGACGATTTACAAGTTCCCCTTGTTCTAAGATGATATTTCCTTTTTTCGAGTCTCTTATGTCAACAACTGTCTTCACATGCTCCGGTAAGCTTTGCATCACATCTTGAACGAATACGAGTGATACACCTAAATCACTTGGATCTTCATTAAAGAATTCCATTACAACGTGATCTAAGATGAGTTTTTCATCCGTTATAAGGACAACATAATGCGGTGAAAAATGTATTTTTTCACTTGAATTGCTTTTTTCATCTACTTTCAGTTTTCGTTCTTTCAATATTTGATACAAACTATTCAGTACTTGGTCTCGGCTTCTATCATGATATACAAAACCACGTACATTAATATCACGTACACTTGCATGAGGCAACCAGCGCATCCAGTCCCACTTCTTCTTCTCCTCTTCAGGAAAGACTGTAATAAACTGCAAGTCATAATAACTATGGAATAAAGCTGTTTGCATCACTAATAGTTGTAATTGTTCGAGCACTAACGAACGCTGCCCAATATATCCAACTGGTCCATTCATTAAATCTGTTACAACCGGAACATCGGCTTGAGAAAGATATTGCTGTCTTAGCTCACGTGCCATGGCAATAAGCTCGTCTTTAAACTGGCTAAATTCCTCTTCATTAAATTCAATTTCAAAACTAGTATCTACATTCCCTTTTCCCACTCGGTATGTTAAGAAATCATGATGCATGATTGTTTTTTCATATATACGAGGGTTCACTTCTATCGCCATTTCTCTAATTTCGGTAACATCTGGATAATGATAATGAAGTGCATGACGCTGTTTCTCACTTTCAGCATGTAAATCCTTTGTTTTTTGCATTAAGTATTCTCGATAACTCTTATCTCGCTCGGCAATATCAATTTTGTATTGCTTTAAGTTTTTTATGTACGATGTGATCGAAACAATAACAGTCACGACTGTCATTGCTAGCGATGCGAAAATAAATAAACCGTATGATTGAAATATGGATAACATGACAGTTACCACAATCATTACGAGAGATGGAACAATAATCCTTGCTAGATGCTCTGTTGGTTTTGATGGTTTTGATGATGGTTTTGCAATTATCATTTTTTCAACTGGCTCACGATAAATAATCCGTGGTGAACGATGATAATCTGGATACTCATCATGATAAAAGCTGTCCGCTTCTAGTAAACGAGGTAATGTCGAGTCTACCCGTTTTTCTGCTGCGAATATTTGAACATCTTCACTTCCAATTTGAATTGTTACGCCATCAAAATACAAGTGATCTCCAGCTTCTAAATTCGCTGTACCTTCCAATTTAGAATAATTATGAAAGACGTTCCCCTCATACACGTTAATTTTAAACGGCTCATCTAATGTTTCACGAATGAACAGAAAATCTGTAGTAGCATCATGAACTGTTATATCATCGTAGTCATTTTTACTAATTGCTATCGAATATTTCGTTGATGTATCATATACAATTACTTCTTCTACAGTTGCAATCCAAATACGCATAGCCTTGTTATTCTTTAATTGAATTGTATTCGCCTTATTAAAATAAAGGACCTGCTCTCCTATCTTCCAAGCTTCTAATTCGCTATCCCAATTTAGCAAAAGTGATTCATCTAAATCAAAGTCAGTAATATGATTTGACCATTCTTTCCCAATCGTCACTGTAGGACGTTCGGATGGATGTAAGCGGCATTTATGTAATCGATTGCCGTAACTTAGTGCAAGTAGTTGCTCCATACTTCTCCACTTCTCCTTTTGTTCGCTCTATCTGTAAGGAGTTTCCATACATATATATCCATTTTGATTTTCCAACATATAAGTCGCTGCTATGAAAAATAAAAGGTATCCTACACTCGTTTTCTCTTTTTGTTTTCACTTAGCATGGGCTCCATGGACGGACGCTCTTTCCCACCTAAAAAGAAAGGGTTTATGTCGGTTTTTCATTTTGTATTTATATAGATTGGATATATACGTACTCCCTATCTTTTCTTGTTGTTTATATATCCATTTTCATATAGATTCAGCAAAAGTCTTCATCCTTTTACTTTGCTTTTTTTGTATTAGATATATCTTTTTCATTGGATGAATCACTATATTTTTTCTTATATTCATTCAATTGTTGTTCAAATGTTTTTAGCTTTTCATCGCGCTCTTTTCCTGGTAAATCCGGATTATTTTTCACTGCTTCTATTTGTTTAATTAAGCCATACATGATTAATTGTGGATCATCCACACTTTTCGCTAAATCTAACGATTTATCAAAATTACCTTTTCCGTTGTAAATCCAGTACAATAAATACTTTTCATCACTTTTTAAAGTAACATTTTTCATAATTGCTGCTTTTTGCTCATCAGATAATTTCTCTACTTTCAAGTAGGAATACGCTAACTCATATTTAGATGCTAGCGGTAATGATTCAAACTCTTCCTCATTCAAATTACTAATTACCTTATCGTAATCCGTTGCTAAGAAATTTTTATTAGCTTCTAGAAGTGTATTTTGATACGGCACTTTCATAAATGTGTAGTAAACGACTGGTGCTGCTAAGATAACTGTAGCTGCCGCAAATGAAAATGCTAAGTATTTAAATAATTTAAACTGCTTTTTCGGAACAAGTTGCATTGTTTTTTCTGCTTTTGCTTGCTCCTTTAAAAAATTCACTTCGATAAACTGTTTCAGTTCCTCAAAGCTTTCCATGTTGACCACATTCTGTTCAAATGTAGTTTCTTTTGCGCTTTCCAATAAACCAGCATATAGATCATCATAACTATGTTTTTTGGAAAACAAAGCAATAATAAAACATTTGTAGTGGAGTAAAAATTGATTTTCTGTTAGTGGTTTGGGCGGGGCAATCTCTCGAATTCCGCGATGTATAATAAAAGGCATTAAATTTGCATCAAATACTAAATTATCCGGGTGTAAAAAGAAAGTTATTCTTCTATGCAAATACTCTTGAAAATGAGATAGATTTCGGATTAAACGTAATTTCTCATTTCTTTCTAATTTCTTTACATCTTCCCATTTCAATAATTTCTTTTCTACCGTATATGTAAAAGTAAATGTATCATCATGCTCTTCTATTGTTACTGGTAGAAACATTGATGATTTTTCCGTTAATAACTCCAATTGACGGGTATCTTTTACTTGCGTTTGAGATTTAGCAAGTTCTAATTTCCAAGTATCTTCTTCTATTTCAAATCGATACTCCATTGAATCAATCTGAATTGTTTTCTCCGTCATGTTCTTCCTCTTCTCCTTTTCACCATAAACCTATTCTGATTTTACGAATTCACTTGAGTAGGTTACATGCTGCGTTCATGATTATGTAATTTATATTACTTGTAATATATCTCCATCTGTTACTTGGTGATCTACCAATCTATCATCATCTGTTAATAATAACGATTTATTCACAACTTTAATTACGTAGTTTGATGTATCGTATTTTTCAATTTTTAATGTTTCAATTAAATTTTTAAGCAAATATTTAACAGACTGATGATTTGGGATTCGTAAATCGTATGTATTTCCATTCCATTTATGAAAATCAACAGTGACGTTAATATGTGTCTGTATAGCCATTTGTGATTCTCCTTACATCCAAATTTTCCGAATGATGATTCCAAATCCAATAAAAATGAATATAACGCCAATAATAATTAATCCAATCAATGTCGGACTAATTGACTCTTCTGTTTTGGCTTGGCTATGATCCATTTCACTAGAACTTGCTCTCACGTTATAGTTTTTTGAAAACAAACTCTTCTGTGTGTCTTTCATTTTATCTATTTTTTTCGTATTCAAAAATAAAGAGTCATTCAACTCTTTCATTTCTTTCTTTTCTTTCTTTTGTTTTTCATTAATTTGTTTTTCAACTTCTTCATTAAATAATTGAATTGCTGCTTTATCGAGCTCTGTCTCTTGCTGTCCTTTTTCATTTCTTTCTTGGTTATCTTCATGTAGCCGATCTACTTTGAAATCAAGTTTACCATTATCATTCAGGTAACTGTCTGCTGCGCTACCCATGAGGGGCGCAGCAAACAAGAAAAGAAAAAAGACAAATGATAATCTAGCCAGCTGTATGCATTGTTTCATCATCGTCAATTTTTTCCTCCCACCTTTTATGCCATACAAATAGATTGATAATAAATCCAACAATTGCTATTACAAGAAGGACTGCGAAAGTGACATGACCATCATTTTTACCACTTATAAAATTATTTAAGAAATCTTCTATATATTGAAGTGGTGAAAATTCACGTAACTTACCAAGATATGATGTCTTAGTTACCTTAACTCCAACAGCTTCTGTTAAAAATAGATACAGACTTAATGATGTTAATAAGATAAACATGCCTATCATTTTTGCTTGGCGTAATAGATATGTTGAAACGAAGACAAAAGCCATCATTGTAATTGTTATAAAAGCAATCCAAATTAACCTTTGATTTCCGCTGAATTCTAATAATTTCCCAGCGATGATACCAATTATAACTCCTTCAACAATAGCTATTCCGAATGTAATTGCCGTGATTGGTAAGTTCATATCTAAAATTGATGATTTTCCTTCAAAATCATCTTGTTGATGACGCTTTCTTTCCTGATTCGCAATAGCGTATGACGTAAATAAAGAAACAATAAAACATACTAATACAATTAAATATGGTGTAAAGGCATTGCCTGCTGTAATAACACCGTCATTTTGTTTTAAAACTGGATTCGCTAAAAACTTGTATAACTGTTCATTCTGACGTTCGCCAACACGGCTATTCGCTAATACTTTACTGAAGTTTTTCGCGAATGACTTATCATCCGATACTTTATCAGTTAAATCGTTTAATAATGTATCAGCTTTTGACACCATCGTTACACCGCTGTCTTGAATTTCTTTTGCTTGATTATTAATTTGATCAAACGTTTTATATACCTCGTCAGAAGCTAGCAAAGTACCTTTCGAACTTTCAGCTAACGATTGACTCTGTGTCACTAATGATTTCAATCCAGTGTCTAATGCTAATATAGCTGTCTGTTCTCCTTCACGACTACTTACTATTGTTCTTTGTTCCTCCATCAGTTTTAGACTACCTTCACGCCACTTCATTGCACCGTTTAAATACTCAGTCAGATTCGTATTCATTACATTAGCTTGTTCTGATGTTTGTTTTAATGTTTCTGCCAAACGGTCTGAATTTTGGTTAACATTTTTAGCTAAGAGCTGCAAATCATTAATTTTTTGTTTTACTTGATTCATCTCAGATGTTACTTCCGCCTGAATTTCAGATGAAACAAGACCTGTAATGATATCTAACACATTTTGTTTATTTAACATGTAATAAAGAGATTTTGATGTGGCAAGATCTTTTAAAGCTTGTTTTTCTAACTTTCCTGATAAATCTTCTGTTTTCATATCAAGCCCATAATACAGTTCATATAAGCCTGATAATTCTTCATAATTTTTCACTGTGTTCACAGCGTCTTTTATTAACCCCTCAGATGATGCTGGAGATAAAACTTCCATTTTTTGATGAACAATATGATCATTAGTACGTTCTATTGTTTCAACTTTTTTATCTCCCTCACCCGGATTAGTTGTACCACCGCCTGGGTCTGTTGTGCCACCGCCTGGGTTTGTTGTGCCACCGCCTGGGTTTGTTGTGCCACCGCCTGGGTTTGTTGTGCCGCCACCTGGCTCTGTTGTGCCACCGCCTGGCTCTGTTGTGCCACCGCCTGGCTCTGTTGTGCCACCGCCTGGCTCTGTTGTACCACCACCTGGGTTTGTTGTGCCGCCACCTGGCTCTGTTGTGCCACCGCCTGGCTCTGTTGTGCCACCGCCTGGCTCTGTTGTGCCACCGCCTGGGTTTGTTGTGCCACCGCCTGAGTTTGTTGTACCACCACCTGGCTCTGTTGTGCCACCACCTGGGTTTTTGTTTCCATCTTTATTTGGTTCTTTTGTTTCACTACCAGTCTTACTATCTGTCAATTGTTTAATTGAATGTACTGGCGTTTTTGTGCGATTTGTCAGTTTGACAACTTGATTACTTTGTTTATTATTTTCACCAGTTGTTTCTTGTCCCTCGGTCGGAGGATCAACTGGCTTCGTTTCCGTTGGTGTTTTTTCATGCGTATGAGTTAAATTCCATTTCCATGTTACTGGTGTAAAAACATCAATCTTTGCGTTTTCATCCGACAATTTGACACGCACACCAACAGATAATTCTCCTTCTTCTCGAGAAGGCAGCTTGACACTCCCATTACTTAAATAGTCTGCAGTATAGTCTTGTCCGTTAATCATTAATGCTTCCGTACTTGAATACAGTTCAAATCCCTCTGGAAGTTGCAAATTAAACATTTGCTCTCCATCCATTTTTGCAACTTTTTCTTTATCTTCAAAAATAATTCCATCAGTAGCTAGGCCTTTCTTAATATTCTTGATTGTATTTTCTAATGGAATATCGTTAGAGCCTTCATAATGGAAGCTATTCTCTTCCCCATACTTCTTAGAAACTTGAACTACATTTTTCAGCTGCGTCTTTGTCTCATCAGGTAATGTGAGTCTATCAATTTCTTCAACATCCATACTTGCTAACTTATTGATTAAACTTTTAATCTGTTCGTTAATTTGATTGTCTGGTTGTTGTATTAAGGTATTTAAATATATCTCTTTTGTGTTATTACCCGAAAGTTTTGCTTTTAATTTCTCATTAATTGTTTCTTGAATATTCTTCTTGAGCTTATCTGCTAGTTCTTCATCATAGCTTTTCATTTTATTTGTGACATCTGCTAAATACTGTTGAATTGCTGTTGAGTCAGTTAAAGCATTAGATTGTTTATCTGAGTCATTGAAATGGCTTGCGATAACTTTATTCGCCGATTCCAATGCACTTAATTGCTTTAGCACATCATTTGTACTAAGGTCACTGTTAAATTGATTAAGCTGATTTGAAAAATTATTTGCTAACAAATTATTGCCTGTTTGCAAATTTTGAAGATTATCGAAACCACCTAAATAGGTAGCATTCGATTTCGCACCCTCATCGATTGTTTGACCAAATCTTTGTAATACCCCTTCAAACCCTTTAAAGCTATTAACAGAGACACCTGTATAATCTTGTACTGTTTTAAATTGTTGTGTATAGTTTGCCAAAGGATTATGTACATCTGTTTTATATACTTTCATGTGGGCTTGTTCTTTATCTACGATTGTCCCAATATTATCCTGCGCAGCTTGTAATTTCCCAATTATGCTAGCAAAATATACATCTATAATACGTCTATTAAAATCTTCTAAAATCGATGCGGCTGTCTTTTCCGCTTCTGTTTTTAATTCTTTATTTCCAGTTGCATTTACTTTATAACTTAATGTTAGTTTCTCTGGTGCTTCAGCATGAATTGAAACAGCCTTTCTAGAAAAGTCATTCGGAATTACAATCATCATATTATAGTTATTGTTTTTCAAACCATTTTCTGCAACTCCACGACTGACCACATACCATTGTTGATTATTGTCTTTATTAATATTTTTTATAAACTGATCTCCAAATGCTATTTTATTCCCTTCAAATACCGTCCCTTGATCCTCGTTTACTAAAGCAACCGTCATTTTTGGAGTGCTTTTTTCATCTTCTTTTTTTAACTTTTTATTTAAAGCTAAATAGGAAGTCCCTGTTGCAAATACAAGTGCTAAAATGATAAACAACAAGATACTCCACTTAATTTTTTTCAATACTTATCACTCCTGCGAATAAAAAAATCTAAAAATAGCCTATTATACATAAAAATTAAAATTCATTCTTTTCTTAAAAGTAAGTTAGCCATACAACAGAAGTCGCATGGCTAACTTTGAAACCTTCTTTTTATGTAGAGAATATCAACGTTTCTTATTTCAAGCCGAAATTACGTGATAACTCTTCATCATGAGAAGCAACAGCCTCTGCAGTTTTGGTAAGTTGAACATCAATCTCATGTAATAATTGTGAGAAGCTTTCTACTTTTGGTCTTAAATCGTTGAATTGTCGATCAAAACCATCAAAAGCACGGCCTTCCCATTCTCCACGTAATTCATTTTGTAATCCTTGTAATTTTCCAAGAATATCTTTAATTTCATCAGAGCTTCGTCCGTATAGTTTAGCTTTTGATTTTAGCTCCTCAGGACTCATACGAATTTGTCCAGCCATTAAATTTTCCCCCTTAATAATGAATGAATTGGTTAAATTGATAGAATTTACTAAAATTCAATTCTACTTGGATAATTATAGAATAATAATAAAAATTTGAAAAGGGATTTTTTTCACTTTCATGGAAAAATTTTATAAATTTTATTTATTTATATATTCAGATATAATTCAATGTTTAAGCTTCAATGTCATAACTACTTGCCTCTCAACAAATCCAAATTCTTTATACATCTCTTTGGCGAAATTCCCAGCGAATACATTTAAACGTATTTCTTTATACTTTTCTTGCAATCTATCGATTCCTGCTTTCATTAGTTTTCGGGATAACCCTTTTCCTCTATACGCTGGAAAAATATATAATTCATAAATGAATCCCAGTCTTTCTCCTGAAAAATAATCTGTATTCTCTCCAATTAAAATCCATCCTGCTAGCACATTCTCTTGTTTTACAACTAAATAATACGCTCCTTTATCTAATAGAGGCTGTGTAATCTCAATCGCCTTTTCTTGGCTTAACTGACACGTTTCTTTTGTTCCTTCAAAAAGTGATTGTGCTGCAAAATTTAATATTTGCTGAACTTCCTCTTCGTTCGCCTTTTGAATCATCCTTTCATCCTCCTATTCCTTCGCCTTCTCTTTCTACAATCGGCATTCGGATATTATTTTCTAGATTCTCTGACTCAATTACAATTGCCATAAGCCCAGTTTCAGTAGTTGTTTTATGGAATTCCCCTTTATCCCATAAAACAGCTTGACCCGGGTGCACTTTCTTTTTCTTTTTATCTGCGCCACAAACAAGTCCTTACCCTTGCACAATTAGAAGAAGCTGAGAAACAACTGCTTCATGATACCCGATTATTCCTTTTGGTTGTAAATGCATACAACCAATATGTACCTCTCCTTGATGTTTTACTATTTTTGACATAATAAAGTTAGAATGAAACACTGATATGTGATTCCCTGCCATTTCACCGAAATCGAATATCTTCATCTCTTCTCCTCCTAAACCATTTACTATACATGTAACACCATTCTTACCGTTTGCATCATGTGTCCCTCAAAGTCTTCTTCAAACTGTTCTAAAGCGGCGAAACCTTTTGCTTTATAAAACTGTTTTCCTTTTTCATTTTCCGCTTCTACACAAATATAAATCTTCTTAGCACCGTCTAAAACCGCGATACCTCTTTGCAATAAAGCTGTCCCAATTCCTTTTCCTTGATGATCCGGTAATAAATAAATGGCTCCTAATTCCGCTTCATTTTGATGTTTTACAGGTGAAAAATTAGCAAATCCAACAATTTGGTCTTCTACTTCTGCTACGAGTAAGTATGAATGTTCTAAACGTCGTTTCATTATTTCATTTGAATATGCTTGCTTTAAAAATTCATCTTGAATTTCCTGTGGAATGATTCCTTTATATGTATCATGCCAAGCTATTTTTGCCACTTCTTGTACAGCTGTAATGTCCTCTACATTCATTTCTCTAACTACATACGTCATATCGATATCTCCACTCTTTTCAAAAAGTATTGTGCTACTATGCTACAAGAAGCTGAATTCCGATTTTCATAGTTCACTTTAATTAACTTTAAACTTTCTACAACTGCCGTTTGTGCACGAAAACCTTTATATACAAAATCCATTACACGAACAAATTGCTCCCGCTCTAAACGATTGGCAATTGTACAATGTGGTACCCACTTCTCAGGTACATAATACGACTGTGGCTGATCATGAAAATCCGTAAAATGATTATGAAACGATTGATGCAACTCTAGTAATCTTCTTGTTATTGTTGGTGCCAAAAAGATTGTTCCATTTGTAGGAAAGGTGCCAACAGAAGAGAATTCAACTAGAAAACGCTCCACACCCTCTGTAAACTTTTCAAATTCATTTCTATATGTTTCCAAATCCAAAGTATGATACTCGACTAATGTAATATGAGGTTCTAAACCCTCGTTATGTACAACGTCTGTTAGCCCTTCCCATATCTCCTTCACACGCTCCGAAAACCTCTCATCAAATGTAGCAATAACGGCATACCTCTTACTTTACTCCTTCACTTCTCTTAATGCTTCCCACTCTTCACGAATCATTCCCATTCGAATAGAATCATAATATGCCCCATTATAGTAACGACATTTTCGCATTCTACCTTCTAACTTCATCCCAATTTTTTCTGCGACTTTCATCATTCGTTCATTTCCAGACCAAGTTGTTAGTCCAACCCTACCAATCTCCATATTTTCGAATAATAAATCTCTATATAGTTGCAAAGCTTCTGTACCATAACCGCCATTCCAATATGCTGGGTCATAAATGGTGATCCCTATTTCTAACCAGCGTGACGCCTTATATTCCCAATAGAAACCAACTGTCCCTATTATTTCGTTATCGGCTTCAATAATAAGTTGCGACAAAGGTTCCTCTTTTAGCTTAGCTTGCAAACTTCCCTTATACACTGGGTATTCCTGAATAGAAAATGGAAAGTATGGCGCATCCCACTTTTTCCATTCAGGGTTTTCTTCTTTGTATATTTGTGAATATAAAGAATTTATATCTTTCTCTTCTATTTTTCTTACTATCACTTTTTTACCTTGTAAATATATCTGTTCCATATTGCCTCCTATGCTATCAAGTAGAATATTAGAATTTAATGTATCACTAATAATAACAATAATATATATTCTTCTGAAAAATCAAACAATAAATCTCACTTTGTTGTATAATATTGTAAAAAGATGACGGAGGGATTTGATGTTACACAAAACATCTCAATTTATGATAAAACTTTCATCGATTATTTTATCACTCTTACTATTATTAAATTTACCTTATTTATTTATCACTCAAGGGGGATTCACCTTTCAACCGATTCAATTTTTCAAACAGATTTTTACTATGTTAAAAGAGGTTTTCTCTCCCGAGTCTCTTATAGTTCTATCATCAGAAGCGAAGTTCGGTAATTTCAAAAAAACACCATTATTTCCAACCGTATTAGAACCTTACATATATTCATTTACTGTTTTGTTTGTAGCTTTCGTTCTTGCACTCTTTATTTCATCTAGCATGGCGTTTTTCTATTTTTTAGCAAAGGATTCTATCAAAAAGTGGATTAACAGATTTATTTTTGTATTAGAAGCTATCCCTGATATGATGATGATGATTTGCTTACAAATGTTTTTCATTTGGTTACTTCAGAAATTCGGGGAATCTCCTGTCACAATTATTTCTTTTAATGAAAATCGCGCTTATTTACTTCCTATTTTATCTTTAGCGGTTTTACCTACATTACAAATGTTTCGGATGATGATTTTATATATAAAAGAAGAACATGGAAAACAATATGTAGAAGTTGCTTACGGAAAGGGCCTTTCATCAAGATATATACTGTGCATCCATTTATTCAAAAATATATCTATTCATTTCTTCCACCATTTAAAAACAATTTTCGTTTTCTTACTTTCTAATTTGTTCATTTTAGAATTTATTTTTAATATGCAAGGTATCATTCAATTTTTATTTAGGAAGGCGTTTATTTCACCTCCCGCTACATTTATCATACTTATCATGATTATCTTACCGTTTTATATTATTTTTCAAATCACTTCTTTTATGATGAATAGGTGGCAAAAACAAATGAGAGGAGAAGTTATATGAGGTCTATTTGGAAATCAAAACGCTTTTTAATCGGATTCATTTATCTTTTTGTACTACTTACAGCTAGCTTTATTTATAGTTGGTTCTTTAAAGATAGCATACCAGAAGCACCTCTATTGCTTTACAATGACAATAATGAATTACTTGGCAAGGCACCCTTTTCACCATCTTTAATGCCACCTTTTGGCTCTGACCGTTTTGGAGAATCTATTTTCTTACAAATTTTAGAAGGAGCGAAATTTACAATTTTATTTGCTGTCGGAATTAGTTTATTACGTATTTTATTTGGGACATGTTTAGGTATCCTATTAAGTTTATACGCTGCAAAATGTAAAAGATTTTTCCAGGCATGTTCAGAAGTATTTTATTATATCCCAACTGTATTTATCGCATTTATACTCATCACACCGGTTAATATTGTAATTACATCAAATGCGGATCGGCTAAGTCCAAATATTCCATTTACACTTTATCAAGCTATCATACTCATTTTTATTGCTCTACCTACAATTTCTTTATATATTTCATCAGAAGTTGATGAGTTTATGAAGCAAGATTATATAATGAGCTCACAATTAATGGGGGCAAGCCGTTTTCATATTATAAAGAAACACTTGCGTGTCTTATTATTAGACCGAGCATTTGTTTTATTTATGGAGCATATTGTCCAAACACTCATACTTATGATCCATCTAGCATTACTTAACATTATAATCGGTGGGATACAACTGAAAGAAATGGACCAAGGTGAGTTCAAACCTGTTTCACTCTCAAATGATTGGGCAGGCCTTATTGGATTAAATCGTTATGAAATGAATCTTTCATTATGGATTATCTTTTATACACTCATCACATTCTTTATTACTATACTTTTCATTAAACTCATGACTATTGGAATACAAGATGCCCTAAAAACAAGAAGTTCACAAGCAGTAATGGTGCAACCTGTTCAAGACCAAAAAATATATGTAAAAAATAAGGATTCTTTTTCATTTGCTTCTTTAGAGGAAAGAAAACGTTCTTCGTTACATTTGTAAAAAAGTGATTAGACTAAAGTAAAAAATTAGAGGAAGTACGGAGTCGATATCAAAAACAAAGAAGAGGTAATCCTCTTCTTTATTTCAATTTCTTATGAAATGAATAACTAACTTTATCATATCCTTCACGTTCATAAAAACGATGTGCGTCAACCCGTGGAAAAGCTGATGTCAAAACAACAGAACTACATCCCTTTTCTGCTCCCCACTCTTCTATATATGATAATAACGCTTTACCATAGCCTTTTGAGCGATGGGCCCCCGCTGTAACAAGATCATATACAAAAACATGTTTCTTATTATAGAAATTCGTACATACCGCTACCCCTGCAAGGCTTACCACCTCATCTGCGTCATTACACAAAGAAAATAATTGATAGCGTTCCTCTTTCATCTGACGAAATAAAAATTGTGCTTCCTCTTTTGTAAGCGCAGTTCGTAATTGTTGTAAAACGGATAATACCGCATCTAATTGATCTTCTGATTTTATTTCCTTAACATTCATCGCGAATCTCCCCTAACTATTTATAAAATTTTCTAAATGTTATATTATTATTATAAATAGAGACTGCCCTTTCCTTAAGTGGCAGTTCATCCCTTTTTTATAAGGCCAGTTTTAAAGGAGAGCGCATGTAATGGATTTAACCATTCCTCTACAATTAGAAAGTAAAACACCCATCTATATACAAATTTATGACTACATGAAACAAGAAATCTTAAAGGGAACGCTCCCTGCCGGAACACGTCTCCCTTCTCACCGAAATTTAGCATTACAACTTGGTGTTAGCCGCATTACAGTCGAATCAGCTTATCAGCAGTTATCCGCGGAAGGCTATGTGGACAGTAAACCGAAGCGTGGTATATTTGTTACGGAAGTAGATGTAGATGTTATACCATATAAACAACATGCTCCATTTTACCAATTTGAAAAAAAACAAACAGAACCGCTCTTTTTTGATTGTAATCAAGGAAACATCGATCAAACAGCCTTTCCACTCTCAAATTGGAAAAGAGCCCTACAAGAATGTTTACTCCAATATGAAAACGAATTATTTACAAAAGAAGATCCACAAGGAGAATATATACTTCGTACTCACATTGCAAAATATTTGTATCATGCTCGCGGGGTTCATTGCACACCTAACCAAATTATTATTGGTGCTGGTACACAACCCCTTCTTTGGTTACTTATTCAATTACTTGGGCAGCAAAAATCATACGCAATCGAAAATCCTGGGTTTCACCGCGTAAAAGCTATTATTCAAAGCTGCAGTCTTCCTTTTCATCCTGTTCCATTAGATGAGCAAGGAATGAACATTTCATCTCTCAATAATTGCGATGCGAATGTTGCTTATGTTACGCCTTCTCATCAATTTCCATATGGCATGATTATGCCTTTATCAAGGCGGCTTGAGTTATTAAACTGGGCTAATGATCGCTCTGGTTATATTATTGAAGACGATTATGATGGGGAATTTCGCTACGTTGGAAAACCTATTCCCTCACTGCAAGGGCTTGATACAAATGAACGTGTTATTTACATGGGAACTTTTTCAAAATCGTTTTTACCTTCCTTAAGAATGGGCTATATCGTTCTTCCTAATCATCTTTTGGAAGTCTATAAAAACTTAGGCGGCATTTTTAAACAAACTGTTTCTAAAATACAACAGCTTGCTCTTGCTAACTTCATCCAAAAAGGAGATTGGGATCGGCACTTAAACCGCGTTCGTACATTATATAAGAAAAAACATCATAAACTAGTCAAATCACTTGTGAATCAAATGGGCACTGGTATTAATATACTTGGGGATCAATCTGGACTTCACATTGTACTACATGTTCATAACGGCATGAATGAACAAGAACTCATTCAATCAGCTGCTGAAAAACATGTAAAGCTTTACCCTCTATCCATATACGATCCAGTAAATATTTTGCAAGAAGAAGCTCATGTATTATTAGGTTTCGGAGGGATACCGATTGATGCAATCGAAACTGTTGTAACATTATTAAAAGAAGCTTGGTTTGCAAAAAAAAGCTGTTCCCTGCAGAAATAATTGCAAGGAACAGCTTTTTTACATGCCTAATCATTTGATGTTTGCCCTGAACGTGATGAGATACCTGGGCGTTTTACGCCAGTTGTTTCCGTTGAATAAGAAGCTTCAATGATGGCACTTGAATCTACAGAGAGAACGAGATCTTTCATCTTTGGATAAATAAAACGGTTTGTAATACAGTAGATAATTCTCTGGTGCTCTCCTAAAAAACCACCTTCTCCATGTAGATACGTAACTGAAAGTTGTAACTCCTTCATAAGAAGTTCACCAATTTCTTTATTCTTACTCGAAATAATCATGACACTCTTGCCTTGATTAATGCCATCTAATATGAAATCAATCATCTTCGTAACAATATAGAAAATTGCAAGTGAGAACATTGCTTGCTCGATTGAAAACAAAATAGCGACAAATACAAAAATAACAGCATTTACAGCAAGTAAAAATGTACTAATCGGCACTTTAAAATGTTTGTTCATCCAGACCGCTAACATTTCTGACCCGTCAATTGCACCACCCATCTTCACAACAATTCCAACACCAATTCCAAATAATACTCCACCATACAATACAATTAGTAATTCAGACGTTGTGATAGCTGGAAATGGCTTCAAATAAATTAATCCGAGAGTTGTTACAACGTTGGCATAGGACGTACGAATAAAGAATTTTTTCCCCATTACTTTTGCAGTAAATAATAAGATAGGAATGTTAAGTCCTAAAAACACACCATAAAGCGGTAATCCAGCAACTTTATTCGCCATAATAGAAATGGCTGTTACCCCACCATCTACCAGTCCATTTGGTGCCAAAATCAGCTCCAATGAGCCAGCTACAATAATCGATCCAATTGTTAATAAAACATATTCAAATATTTTTTTCATTGATTACCCCCAAAACAGATATATTTTCTTAGTATTATCATACCAAAAATTCTCTATTTTTTCAAAGAAATGGCTTTATTTACACAAATTCGACACTAATTTGGAAATTTTTATATATTCTATTTCTAGATGATATATAATTATTTTATTGAATTTTTAGAGAAAAGGAGTTTTCTTATGTTACAAGGCCTATTTACCTCCCCTATCCTATCTATAGACACATTACACCCAGGTTATGAAGATCATGACGAAACAATTATGCCTCTTCCTAATTTAGAACAATGTAGGGCACCGTACCGATATTTATATCGATTATTATCCGTTCAAGGAAATGTGGATTTAGAGGAGTGGCTACAACACCCCGTCTTCTTCTAAAATACTCTTAAGGAGATTACACTATGCAAATTCAAAAAAAGAAACGATTAACAATACCTGAAATACAGCACATCATAGATTTAGCTCATATTTGTAGGCGAAACGATGGCATCGATTATCTAGCAGATTTGCATGTCAATATTCTTAAGAATCGAAAAGAAAACCGGCTAAACGATTTTCTTTTTTATAACAATGAACAATTAATCGGTGTGTTAAACATGTATGAATTTGAAAGACCGACAAAACTTGAATTAACAGGATTTGTCCACCCTCATTTCAGAAAACAAAAAGTAGGAACTACTCTTTTACAAACGGCCATGGAAGAAATACAACAACAAGATGTTGATGAAGTCTTGCTCATCATAAACGGGGCATCAACATCTGGAAAAGAATTTGCCGAACAAGCTAACTTACCATACTTATACAGCGAGTACGGTATGGAGTTTCAGTTAGATACACAACAAACGACTATACAAAAACATACGATTGAGCTTATCCCTGTATCGACTGCGACATTTCTTACTCTTTTGGAAATATCTAGTAAAGCTTTTGGTGATTCATTGACAAATACATCCTCCTGGTTACAAAAAATAATGTCTTCTCCTACTCACCAAGTATATATTTCTCTCATCCATAAACAGCCAATTGGGACCATTACAGTAAATAAACAAAACGGATTTACTTCCTTATCCGGATTTGCTGTTCATCCTTCTTATCAAGGAAAAGGATATGGAAAAAGCATTTTGCAGTACATCGTACATCAGCTATTAACTGAGGGAAGAACGAAAATTGAATTAGAGGTTGAAACTAAAAACGATAATGCTCTAAAACTTTATAAACAGTGTGGTTTTGAGATTACAACAAGGTATGATTATTATAATTTACTAAATTGAACTACCCCCCTCCACTTCGTTTAGAGGAGGGGGTCTTCTCGGTTAAAATGAATTAGTAAAGGACTGAATCTTAGCGATTCAGTCCTTTACTAATTCATTTGTTTCTTAATATATTCACAACAGTAGTCGTTTCATCATTTTCTTTATATACGCGTGGAATTCTTCGATCTAGCATACAAGTCACTTCATAGTTAATTGTACCCAATGTATCCGCGATTTCTTCTACAGAAATTTCTTCCTCACCTTGTCTACCGTAGAAAACAACTTCATCTCCTACTTGTACAGGCATTGCTTTTGTAACATCTAACATTAACTGGTCCATACAAACGCGCCCAAGAACTGGTACACGAATTCCATTAATTAACGCATGCCCCTTATTCGACAGCTGACGGTTATACCCATCTGCATAACCAATTGGAACAGTCGCAATCCATTCTTCTCCTGTTGTTACATACGTATTCCCATAACTTACACCACGATTTTTTTTCGCGTGCTTAATATGAGCCAGTTTCGACTTCAATGATAGTGCTGGCTGTAAAGAAACAACTGTATGATCTACTTCTTTCGAAGGATACATACCATAAATCCCGATTCCAACACGAACCATATTTTGAAATGTATTGCTTAGCTCCATTGATCCAGCACTGTTTGAACTATGGATATACGGAAGATGAATATCCATTTCCTTCGCTGTATTTACAGCTTTCTCAAATAAACTCGTTTGCATATTTGTATATGTTTTATTAATTTCATCAGCTGTAGAGTAATGTGTAAACATACCTTCTATTTCTATATATTTCATATTTTTTAGTTCTTCTAAAAATGGCGCAACCTCTTCTTCTTGTAAACCAATGCGACTCATTCCTGTATCTATTTTCACTTGAATATGCGCTTTCTTTTCAAGTTGCTTAGCAATTTCATTGATACCTTTTAGATCCTCTATTCTATATACCGTCATCATAATATCATACCCAATAGCATCTTTAGCAACATCCACTGGTGTATAACCTAAAACTAAAATCGGCACAGTAACTCCTGCTTCGCGTAGTTCGATTCCTTCATCTACAAAAGCAACAGCAAGTTGATTCACTCCTGCCTCAATTGCCGCTTTTGCAACTTCAACCGCCCCGTGTCCATACCCATTTGCTTTTACCGCTGCCATCATTGCAATATTTTTATCATTCACACGTTTTTTAAATTCTCTTACATTATGTTTTACAGCATCTAAGTTAACTTCAACAATTGTATCTCTTCCATATCTCGAACTCATGGGTCTAAACTCCTAACTCAATAATTGCTTTCCATTCTATTTCTCGTTTAATTATGACCTTTTACAATATAATACTTTTCATTTTCCTAGTCAAACTACTAGAATTTTCGGAATTTTTAATATGGCATAATACTCCTAAGACACTATTATATACGGAGATGAGGAGAATTACAATGTTTGTTCAAGCTGCATGAATCGACTTTAAGCCTCATCAAAAATAGATTCATTGTTAATGAAAAGAGAAGAAATCAATCCTACGAAGAGTATTAAGCCTAGTAAAACAAAAGTCTGAGAATATCCACCAATATCCATAAGATAAATAGAGATAACAGGCCCTATACTTGTTCCTAAAAATAAAATGAAAGTATAAATTGAAACTGCTATTCCCCTTGATTTCCCACCTAACGCTCCGACAAGAGTGACCAATGCCGGGACAGATAAAGCAATTCCGACAACAAAACACACACTCATAATTATAAGAAAAGGAAGACTAGAAATAAACCCCAATGAACTTAAACTAAGAATGGCTATTAATAATCCTCCCTGAAGAACCTGCTTAACACCAAATCTCATTGTTAGACGCCCTGCAAGTGGTGAAAGCAACATTCCAAATAATCCAGCTAAGCGAACGTAGAGAATTTGTTCTGCATATAACTGAAAGTTAGAAGAACTTAAATAGTTTCCTAAAACAGTATACATATTTACAAAAGCCATTAATAAGACAAATGCAATCATATAGCTTAATACTAAGTTTTTTTGCGTGAAGACCTTACCCATTTGTTTCACTGGTCCTAATATATCCGCGTATGATTGAGACGATTTTCCTCTTGGAAGAGCATAATAAATCCATAAAGCAGTAACTATATATACACTACTAAGAAGAAAAAACACCATATGCCATCCAAAATACTGACTAATTACAGCACTCATAACTTGACCTACAATTCCCGCTACTAAAAAACCAGTACTAACAAATCCTATGGTTGTAACCTTCTTTTCTACCGGAAACGATTCTACAACGTAAACTAACGCTACTGGAGAAAAAGTAGCTGCCGTTATACCTTGTAACCCGCGTAGCACAACAAGCCAAGATAGGCTATTGACTAAGCCCAATAATAAGGAAATAATCGCCAACCCAATTAGTCCAATCAGAATAACATTCTTTCGACCATACTTATCAGATATCGCACCAAATAGCAAACAACCAATCGCAAAACCGAGTGAAAACATACTACCAGTAATTGCAGATTGCGTTAATGAAACATGAAAAAAATCTGCGAATAGCGGAATCAATGGAATTGTAACATAAAGACTTGACATAACTGCCATACCCGACCAGCATAAAACAGCTGTCATTAACGCATAATTCTTTATAGAATTCACTTCTTTTGAAATTTGCAACTTGAATCCTCCTCTTTAGTAAAGTTGTCATTTAAATTCATACTGTTTACATTCCGCGCCTCAAAAGTGCCTAAAATAAAATCATAAAAAATTATTGCTTTTTACGCCCTCTACTTAACTTAACCCTTTTCAACTCCTTTACCGAAAATACAATATTGATTTAATTATTTCATCACCTCCTCTCATTTTGTTAGCCACACATATAGTTAGGTAACCTAATTATATGGCCGAATAAATAAGTTGATTTTTATAATCAACTTATTTACCTACCTTCTCCCACTTTCAATCGCATGTTTATTTGCATCTTATTTAATAATTTCTCTAATATTTGACGTTCTTCTTGATTAAAATCTTCCACCAATGATGCACACGAAGACCAAAAAGTTGGTAAGGAAAGAAAAACAAGTTCTTTTCCTTTCGGAGTAATCTTCACCTTTAATCTTCTGCGATCTTCAGCATGGTGGTACCTTACAATTAATGCACGTTTTTCCATCCAATCTAATAATCCAGTGACTGAAGCGCGTGTAATTCCTAAGCGGTTTGCAATAGCTGAAGGACTCATACTAGCTTCTTCCTCATTCGATTCAATTTCACGTAAAATAAACAACAATAAAAAATCTAATTTACTTTCAGAAATTCCAAGTGGCGCTAAATCCAGATCGACTGCATCCAAAACATCATCAGATGTCCATAGCATCAGTAAACCAAGTTTTGCTGCGATTGGGTCCGTGTCTGCTGATACTGTCGTTTTTATCAACTTTGCATAAGGTTCTATCCCTAAAGGATGAGAATCGTTTTTTGACGTCATTGCTCCCAGTCTCTCCTTTTTTCAATATCCTTCTCCAAAGTAATTAGTTTGACTAACTACTTTTTCATTATACTCATTTTTTCTATTTTATTGCAAGAACATCCTTATAAAAATTCCCTATAATTTAGACACCTTATCCAAGTTAGATGAAGCGTATCACCATCTAACTCTCTTACTTTCGCGCTACAAACAAAAAGTAATTCTTATTAAAAATAAGAATTACTTTTACTCAACAACACTATTTTTCTTCCACACTACCTTTCGCCTTTCCTCCGACACCCCAATGCGAACCCGGAATCTCATTTACTAGTACACGTACACGTTCAACATCTACATCCAAACTTTTTGCAACTGCATCTGTAACATTTGAAATGAGATTTTGAATCTGCTCCTGTTTTCTACCCTCAATAACTTGAATTTGTACAATTGGCATACCCATCTCTCGCTTTGCTCTTTATTCACAAAACATCGATACACTACCCAATCCTTCAAACTGCGCAATAATAGCGTCTCCAGTTTTGAAAGCAACCGCTTCAGATAATGCCCCACTTAGCACAATATCACCTTTTTTTAACCCTTCATTTTGTAATCCAAGTTTATTTACCGCCCAAGCAATTGCTGTTACCGGATGTCCAAGTACAGCTGCCCCTGTACCAGTTGTCGCCGTTTTACCGTTTTTCGACATAACCATTCCAACATTAGCTAAGTCTATTTCCTGAGCGTTAATCCATTTGCTTCCTAATAGAAATTTTGAGGATGAACAATTATCTGCAATTACATCAGGCAATGTAAATTTAAAATTCAAATAACGACTATCAATAATTTCCAAAGCTGGCGTAACATATTTCGTTGCCTTTAATACATCATCCGCTGTAACGCTAGTACCTTGTAAATCATCTCCCATTAAAAAGGCAATCTCTGGTTCTACTTTTGGATGAATCAACGTTTCATACTGCACAGGTTCCCATTCAAACGCTAACATATCATGTAATAAATAACCGTAAATTGCTTCCTCAATCCCCATCATTTGTTGTTTCGCTTTACTCGTTAACCCAAGCTTTACACCAACTCGTTTGGATCCTTCTTTCATCTTTTGTTCAACTAATTGTTTTTGCAATATGTAAGCATCTTCTACCGTTAAATCCGGATGCTGATCTGTTACCTTTACTACTTCTTTTCGTTCCCTCTCCGCCTGAAGTAAATATTCAATAATCTCTGAATCCGCTCCTTTAACTAAAGCCATATTTTACACCCCCGTTTTTATCTTTGCTAATTCAGCTGCTACATCTAAAATCATATCTTCTTGCCCACCAACTACTTTTCTCTTGCCAAGTTCTATTAAAATATCACGAGCATCTACACCAAATCTATGAGCAGCTCTCTCAGCATGTAGTAAAAAGCTTGAATATACACCAGCGTATCCCATGACAAGACTACCTTTTTGAATTTCTTGTGGCCCTGGTAACAGCGGTGCAACAATATCCTCTGCCAAATCCATCATTTTATACAAATCTACATCTAGCGTATATCCCATCCGATCCAATACAGCTAACAATACCTCTGTTTGCGCGTTCCCAGCTCCAGCTCCAAGGCAGCGGGCGCTTCCATCAATTCGGGTTGCTCCTTCTTCAATTGCAGTAATCGTATTCGCTACTGCAACAGAAAGGTTATTGTGGCCATGAAAGCCGATTTCGATATTTAGAGATTGACGTAATGCCTGGATACGTTCACGTACTTCATGAGGCAATAAAGCTCCAGCTGAATCTGTTACATAGACAGCTTGTGCCCCATAACTTTCCATAAGTTTTGCTTGTTCTACCAATTTCTGTATCGGTGCCGAATGTGCCATCATTAAAAAACCACACACTTCCATACCCAATTCTCGTGCAAAATGAATATGTTGAGCGGAAACATCCGCTTCCGTTACGTGGGTTGCTACACGAACAAGTCTTGCTCCAATGCTTTCTGCTTGTTTTAATTCATGGACAGTGCCAATACCAGGAATAAGTAACACAGCTACCTTTGACTGTCTACATTCTTCCACTGCCGCTTCAATGAGTTTCATTTCATCTACTAACGATTTTCCATATTGCAAAGTGGAACCACCTAATCCATCCCCATGACTAACCTCAACATAATGCATACCAGCCTCATCTAACGACCTAGTTACAGACCGAACTTGTTCCTCTGTAAATTGATGCCTCATTACATGACTTCCATCACGCAAACAAACCTCAGTTATTTTGATTGACATATCACTATTTCTTTTCACTCATCACACCTCGCTTCTGCTCTCCAATTATTCGAGATGCAAATCCTTCACCAATTTTTAATGCCGCTGCTGTCATAATATCTAAATTACCAGCATACGGCGGAAAGTAATCTCCAGCTCCTTCTACCTCTAAAAATACAGTCACACGGTTCCCATCAAACATCGGTTCCTGTTTCAAAGAATATCCTGGAACGTATGACCTAACTACTTCAACCATCTTACAAATTGCTTGCCCAATAATGAATTCATCCATATGCTTAACTTCGCAATATACTGTATCTCTCATTAAAATAGGAGGATCCGCAGGATTTAATATAATAAGTGCTTTCCCACAGTCTGCTCCCCCAACCTCTTCAATCCCACGCTTTGTTGTAATCGTAAATTCATCAATATTTGCCCGTGTACCTGGACCTGCACTTAAACTAGAAATCGTAGCAACTATCTCCGCATACGCAACGTCCGCTACTTCATTGATTGCATGAACAATTGGAATTGTTGCCTGCCCACCACATGTAATCATATTGACATTTCGCATTTCTACATGAGTAGCATCTTGTATAGCTGGACAAACAAATGGGCCACATGCTGCAGGGGTCAAGTCAATCACTAGCTTCCCTAACTCTCTTAAGACTTCCGCGTGACGAATATGAGCTTTGGCTGAAGTTGCATCAAATATAATATCCGCTATGCTAGGATTCTCAATAATTGCTTGTATACCATTATCAAAAATCTCATATCCTTCTTCCTTCGCTCGCCTTAATCCATCTGATTCAGAATCTATCCCTATCATGGCAGTCATTTCAATTACTTCACTTCTTCTTAATTTATACATTAAATCCGTACCGATATTTCCGGATCCTATAATAGCCGCCTTCACTTTCCCCACATATATCCCCTCCTTTTCACACAACTATAAAACTATACAAATTTAATAGAAACCGAACCAAGAGATCCGAAATCGGCTTGAATTACATCATTACATTGAACTGAAACAGCGCCCGATAATGCACCTGGCAAAATTAATTCTCCTGCCTTCAATGAAATATGAAATTCACTAAGTTTATTCGCTAGCCAAGCAACCGCTTGTGCAGGATGTCCTAATGCCGCTGCTCCTGCTCCAGTAGCAATTAAACTATTATTTTTATAGAGCGCCATTCCAGCCGTACGCAAATCTACTTCAGATACATTGGACATCTTTTCACCAACAACTACTTTTGCAGAAGAACCATTATCTGCTACTGTATCGACAAGCTTAATCTTCCAATCTGCAATACGACTATCAATAATTTCAAGTGTAGGTACAATATATTTCGTTGCCATTAGCACATCTACATATGTAATATTAGGTCCACTTAAATCCTCAGCTAAAACAAATCCAATTTCCGCTTCTACTTTTGGAGATACAAACGAATCTACCGAGATTACACTTCCACTTTCTACTTTCATATCATCTAGTAAATGTCCGTAATCTGGTTCATCTACCCCAAGCATTTGCTGCATTGCACTACTCGTAAGTCCAACTTTCTTCCCAATCACTGTGCGGCCTTGTCTTAACTTTCGTCCCACTACTTCGAGCTGAATGTTATACGAATCTAAAACTGATAGATTTGAATACCTTTCCGTGAAAGGCGAAATTGGTCTACACGTTTGTTCTGCCTGTATAAGTTCATCTGCTAATTCCTTTATTAACACTTGCATTTATCTCACCTCATTTTTAAAATCTATATTTAGAACACATCAGTGGAAATACCATTCCACTGATGGAACATTCATTTTACCCAGCTATTCGCAGGCAGTAAGACCCCCCACCTCAGGTTTCAGAGAGAAGCAAAAAAGATAGGCGGGGGATAACTGCCCGTAAAAGCCCGATTGGTGAAGCCCCCACTGATGGAAGTTTCACTTTATAATTTCATCGTAACTGTCTTTGCTTCTGTATAAAATTCAAAACTATGGCGTCCACCTTCTCGGCCAATACCACTTGCCTTAGAACCACCAAATGGGGTACGTAAATCTCGCACATACCAACAATTAATCCATAATAATCCCGAATCAATTTGCGAAACAACTCGTTGTGCTCTTCTAAGATCATTTGTCCAAACAACTCCCGCTAAACCATAAATAGAATCATTTGCAATACGAATTGCATCTTCTTCTGTTTTAAATGGTATAACAACTAAAACTGGACCAAAAATCTCTTCTTGAGCTACACGCATACGATTATCGACATCATATAATATAGTCGGTTCATAAAAGTTCCCTTGTGCTAAACTCTCGATTCTTTTTCCGCCGTGGGCTAATTTTGCTCCTTCTGAAAGACCTATTTCCACGTACTGATCAACTGTTTCTAGATGTGATTTCGAAACAAGCGCTCCCATATCTGTATCTTCATCAAGAGGGTCTCCCACTTTTATGTTTTTCACCGCTTTTACAAATTTCTCTAGAAACTGTTCATATACGCTTTCCTGTACAAGTAATCTTGAACCAGCTAAACAAATTTCTCCTTGATTCCGATAAATTGCTTCAATCGATCCTTGTACCGCTTCATCTAAGTCAGCATCTTCAAATACAATGTTTGCTGATTTTCCGCCTAATTCTAATGAAACTGGTATTAAGTTTTCTGAAGCATTCCGCATAATTGTTTTCCCTGTATTACTTTCCCCCACAAATGAAATACGTCTTACAGACGGGTGCGTCGTCATTTTCGTTCCTACCGTACTGCCTGGCCCTGTAATAATATTCAGTACACCTGGAGGTAGCCCGGCCTCATTTGCAATTTCACCAAGCATGACTGCACTTAGCGGCGTGTAAGATGCTGGTTTCACAACTACTGTATTACCAGCGGCTAGTGCAGCTGACGCCTTCCACGTCATCTGCATAAATGGCAAATTCCAAGGAATAATTAAGCTCGTTACTCCTGCTGGTGCGTATTTTGCATATGACATAAAGTTATGCTTATCATAATGTTCATGTACTATATACTTTGCCATCTCGGCAAAGAAACGAAAATTATGTGCAGAACGCGGAATATCAAAACCACGACTTTCTTTTATTGGCTTTCCGACATCAAGTGTCTCTATATACGCTAATTCATCTACTTTTTGCATAATCAAATCGGACATTTTGCATAAAATAGCTGAGCGCTCTTCCACAGGCATTTTACTCCAGATACCACTTGTGAATGTACGCCCCGCTACGTCTATTGCTCGCTTAGTATCCTCTTCATTTGCTTGTGCAACAGAGGCAAGTTTTCTATTTGTCGATGGATTGAACGTATCGAACGTTTCGCCGGACATCGCATCGACATATTGACCATCAATAAATAACTTCGCATCTTTTACTTTCATTTTTTCAGCTAATAGTTCTTTATTCACACTCTTTACCTCCTACTCTACAATTTCTAAAACCATCTCGATTTCAATTGTTGTATTATTCGGTAGTTGAGCCATTCCAACAGCGGAACGAGCATGCTTTCCCTTTTCACCAAAAACATCTACTAATAAATCGGATGCACCGTTCATCACTTTTGGCTGATCAATAAAATCTTCTGTACTATTTACAAATCCAAGTAACTTCACAACTCGTTTCACCTTATTTAAATCACCGAGTTCATTCTTTACAACGCTTAATAAGTTCAACATAGACTGCCTAGCTGCCTTATATCCATCTTCTATTGATACATCTTTACCTAATTTCCCATGGTACTGGTCAACACCTTGTCCAGCAGTAAACAATAAGTTTCCGACCCTTACACAACTTACATAATTACCTACCGCTGGACGAATAGCTGGTAGTGTGAGTCCCATTTCATTTAATTTACTCTCTGGTGTTTGTGTTTTCTGCATATACTACACCTCTTTTTTTCATATCAATATTTAAGAAACTCGCTGCATTTCCGCCAAGCATAGCTTCCTTTTGCTCCTCTGATAAATCAAGTGTCTCGTCAATTACTTTACCTGGCTGAATTTCTCGTAGTAAAAACGGATAATCCGACCCCATAAAAATCTTTTCATGTCCAAATCGCTCTATCATATATTTAAGGTTGATAGGATCATAGTTTAAAGAATCGAAGTAAAATTTCTTTGCGTAATGGCTCGGAGGATATGTAGTTAATCTCAGATGTGGCCATACTTGCCACCCTTGATCTAATCGCGGCAAAATATATGGAAAAGAACCTCCACCATGAGCAAAGCAAATTTTTAACCTAGGAAACTTCTCCATTATCCCGCCCCATATAAGTGTAGCTGCGGCAAGAGCCGTTTCACTTGGCATCCCAACTGTATACATAAAATTATGATGCGGCATTCTATCTCGCCCTAATGTTTCCCACGGATGAATAAAAATTGGAACCTGCCATTTTTCAGCCATCCGGAAAAACTCAATAAATGAAGGGTCATCTAAATTTTTCCCATTTACATTCGTTCCAATTTCGATTCCATGTAAGTTTAATTCTGTTATGCATCGCTCCATCTCACGAACTGCCGTTTCTCCATCTTGCATTGGCACTGTTCCTAATCCAACAAAACGATCTGGATATGCCAAGACGGTTTCCGCAATAAAATCATTTTGAATACGCGCCATTGCTTCAGCTTCTTCTGGTTTTGCCCAATAGGAAAATGTAACAGGAATTGGTGATAATACTTGTATATCAACACCTTCACGGTTCATATCTTCAATTCTTTTCTCCGGGCACCATACTTGATCTGTCACATCGCGAAAGTTTTTCCCACCAACCATAATCGCAGCACCACATGTACAAGTGCGATTTAATATCGGCCAACGTCCACCACCAAACTTCTCCTCAAAATCCGGAAATGTTTCAGGAATAATATGTGTATGAAAATCTATTCGCACTTCCATTCCTCCACTTCCTCTGGCATAATATGTCCGCAGTTTTTACACGCACGAATTTCTTTATTTGAATTAAAACTATGAATCGCTTCTTTCACTTGTTTTTCAATATCGGTTAATTGAACCCGTACGCGATGCATTTCATGATTACACTCATCACAGAACCAAACAAAATCTTCAAGTTCTCCTTGGTTACGTTTCCTTTCAATTACTAATCCATATGTGTTTGCAACGCGGTGCGGTGAATGTGGCACCATGGCTGGTAACATAAACACATCTCCTTCTTTCACTGTAACAACTTCACGTTTCCCTTCTTCCGTAATACATTCCACATAACATTCGCCTTTTATTTGATAAAAGAATTCATCTGAAGGATCAACATGAAAATCACGTCTTCTATTTGGCCCTCCTAAAATCATGGCAATAAACTCTGAGTCTTGCCAAATTACCTTGTTATTTACCGGTGGTTTCAATAACTCTTTATTTTCATCAATCCATTTTAGTAAATTAAAAGATTGTAATGTTTTTGACATGTTTTTTCCTCCTTATAATTCATTCGCTTATATTGTTTTAAGAGGCCATCCTAATAAGGATTGAGACCTTTGTAATTCTCCTTGAAATAAGTGATTCCGTATCCTCGTTGATGAAATTCGTTCAACTTCTTCGCAGCAAACCTCTTCGACGATAGAAACATCAAAGTATTTCATCAGTAGCTCTATATCACCCTCGCGATTTTTTCCAAATCGAAAATCTTCTCCGACATAAATTTCAATTGGGCATAACCTTTGTAATTCTTGAATAAAGTAACTAGCCCTTCTCGTTACATACAACTCATCAAAACGAATAACAATTACATGTTCAACACCGAGCTCCTGAAATCGATTTAACTTCTCATTAATTGGCGTTAGCACTTGTGCTCCCTGAAAATAAGAACGTGGTGATGGATCAAATGTATACACGACATTTGGAATCTGTAGCTCTTTCCCTTTCTCCACCGCGTTTCTAATAACGGTCTGATGTCCTTTATGCACACCATCAAAAACACCAATAGAAACAATCGATTTTTCCAATTCAGGTACACTATAATCATGTATATAAATGATTCTCACCTCTCTTTTACAGTTATGATTAAATGTCTAAATAACCAAATTCCTTTGAAATTAAATTTGCAGTATTCATCACACTTCGAATCATGACTTGACGATTGCTTCCTTGCATATACGTTTTCGGACCAACAATATTAAGAGCAGCAATGGTTCTCCCGGTGTAAGAACGAATAGGAGCCGCAATGCCATATAATCCATGTTCATTTTCGTTATCACTTATGGAATAACCTTGCTTACGAATTGTCTGTAACTCTTCTTGAAATCTCTTCATACAAGTAATTGTATTTGGTGCTCGAGGCAGCAGCCCATTTTCTGAAGTATACTCTAAAGAAGAAGGGTTAAATGAAAGAAGAACTTTTCCTGTACTTGTGCAGTATGCAGGTTTTCTTGATCCGACATGAGTTGATATTTGAACAGAATCCTTTGATGAAATTTTCAAAATAAATACAACATCTCCACGGTCAAACATACCGATATGCACCGTCCCATTAAATTTCCTTACAAGTTCTTCAACGATTGGAATCGCCCCGCTATAAATCTCTTGTTGAAACATCACTTGATTGCCCCACTCCAACAATTTCCATCCCAGTCGATATTTTCTCTGCTCATCTCGAATTAACATTCCTTCTTCACACAATGTACGGACAAGATGGTGAACTGTACTCGGGTTCATATTTAATTTTGCAGCAATTTCAGAATTTCCTAACACCGGCTCACCACTCGTAAAACAATTTAGAATTTTACAAATTTTACCGATAGATGCTATCACAATAACTTACCTCCTCTATTCTAGTTACATATTTCCGGTTCATATATAGCTAAAACATGTAAGAAGATTTACATCCTAACAGTAAAATTCTTGTTATCTATTTGCCACTCCTTCCTTTTTTATTTTAAAATGTAAGCGCGATCATTTTATTGCCACCCTAATGAATTTCCAGATAATTCCGTTCGCAAGGCACTATCCACAAGTGACAGCGATTGTTGTTTTTTGTACGCATTATAAAACATGCCCATTTTTCTCACTGGATCACCAGAATAATAACGCTCATATTGTAATAGGCGTTGTCCAAACGCTTCACCGCATAAGTCCCAAGCTAATTTAAATAATCGAACGCGTTCCTCAGAAGATACTCCTTCACGCCCGATATAATATTTATACATATCCTCTTGAATCTCTGGATTCATAAAGTCAGCACCTGTTGGCGACATTAGTAGGCCACCAGCCCCAATGGTTTGAATAATTTCAATAGCACGTGGATACATTTTAGGTAATAAGCTACGTATTGTATCAAGCGGTAGTCTCGCAGGAACAGCTTCACCATATGCATTCGTTTCATACTCATATTCTGCTACTTGCAAGAGTGCACGGATTGTTTCTACATCTTGTATTAATTCTGCTAACTGATTTTGTACATTTAAAAAGCCGTCTACTCCAATTGAATCTGCTAGTTTTATAGCCACTTCTGCTGCAAAAGAAAGTTTCACTAATCCTCTTACTCCTGATTGATGTGCTGGTTGATGACCAATTCCTGTTTTTGGATACAGCTGATTTCCAGCCTCTACACTTTGATAGATAAACACTTTATCCCACGGAATAAACACATTATGAAATACAAGTAGTGCATCCATTTCTTCAAACCTTGATGCAAGTGGATGATCAAACAAGGATCGTTTTCCATCTTGCATTGGCTCGCGACAAAGGATCCTTAAACCCGGTGCATCAATAGGAACTGCAAAAGAAATTGCATGACGTTCATCACCCGGCTTAAAACTTGGATAAGAATAAATGATTACCTCATCTGTAATTGGTGCAAGTGTCGCTAACATCTTAGCTCCGCTTACATACATTCCCTCTTCTGTTTCGTTCACTACACCTAAATGCATCGTTGCATCTTCTTGCTGATGTGAGGCTTTACTTCGATCATTTTGTGGATTGATAATCGCATGTGTTAAAAACAAATCTTGATCACGTATATGTTTATAATAATTTTTTATATTAGTCCCCCATGAGGAATCAAATTTTTCAAAAAACCATGCATTGCTCGCCATTGAAGTAACTGTAACATTTAAAAAATCTGGTGTTCTGCCCATTAAACCAAATGTAGCCTTTGCCCATACTTCAAACAATTCGCGGCGTGCTTTTAAGTCCTCATAATTTTTTGGCACTAAAAATGCATTCGAAACCCGCTCTCCTGTCTCTTCGCATATATGGGTAATCTTGTCCTGATACTCTGGATCGTGCTGCATATCATATAATTTAGCAATTTGTAAAATCGGTTCCCGAAAAACATCTTCATTCACAACATCGGTTATTCTTCTTCCACCAATCCAAATTTCAGGATTTCTTGCCTTTAATCCTTCAATATACTGAGCTCCTGTTCGAATCGCCATTTTTACCCCTCCAATATATACATTTTGAAGTTTACTATACAAATAAGTTTAGAAATTCTGTCACCCTTTTAAATTGACAGAATTTTAAATTATTATAAACCAATCTCAACTCAAAACTACTGCCTTATTTCACATTATGAAATTCTAGTAAAATTTTTAAGGGACATGTAAAAAAGGAACAGTTCCCTGTTCCTTTCACATCATTCATTCACCTTCTCCGCATCCCAATAATATTTACTAAATGCTTCAGTTAACACATCAATTGTGTTATATAGCTCTTCTAAAGTATTATCAACGCCACCAACTTCGATAAGCATGGCATTTTTCGATAAATCTTGATTATAGACTCCATTTCCATCCTTTTTATACTTTGGAAAAATCCCTCTACTTAACCCATAATAGTTTTCATCTAAATACGAATTTATCGCTCTTGCAATCTTTTCATTATCAGAACGCCCTGCATTTTCCATCCCTATTATAAAATATAACCTCGCATAGGATTTTCCATTAATCACTTTTGTCGTAACATTCTTCCGCTGATCGTCCCTGTGAATATCAATTGGAAATATAATCTTATCATTTTGTGCCAAGGCTTCTTTCACATATCCATGAGATGCGGTATATGCTTGATACCATTTCCATTTCTTATTCGCCAATAAATCACCCATGTTTGTTTTGTCATGAAGAACCGGTATTCCCTGCCCTTCCAACTGTTCTTTTAGACGCTCTCCCAAAAGCGAGACATTTACATCCGGACTTGATGGACTCTTCGCCCCAGGTAACAATGGATAAAAGGACTCCCAACTATGCGTGTGATAAATATATACAGCTTTTTCACCTTTTGCATCGTTTTTATTTTTTTGTACAGGATTCTTTTTGTCTGCTTCTGTGACTTTATCTTTCGCTACTTCCCGTTCTTTCGTTACCTCTTCAATCGGTACACTAGATTCATTCGGAATATTCGTATAGTCCGTTCCTTCTCCAGCTACGATAATATTAGAATAGTACTTTGACATCCCCGGTACTTCTTTGCCAACGAACGTTCGTAAATCATGTATTTTCAGATCTGTTGTGATAGAAAACAATAAATTCCCAACAGACTCTCGTTTATTTGTTTTAAAATAATCCGATGCAAAATAACGATTTTCACTCTCAAACATTTGAATAAATCCCTGCATTGATACTTTTCCAAACCACTGACTCGCATAATAAGATTTCATAGTATGTAAAAGCGAGGTCACAATAGACGCCGCCACTATCACTACAAATACATATGATAAGATTAAAAATAGAAATTTCTTTCCATGTATACGAGTTGCATACTTTTTCAATGTATCACCTTCTTTATCATTTTAGGTGAGAAGCCCCCACCTCAAGGAACGTGAAGGGCACAGACCAATGAGTAAGTGGTGGTAGTTCAAACATGGATATGTACAAGCTTTATGTAATATATATTTACTAGACTTTTAAATTAGACCTTACATACTAGAATTCCATTTTCAATTTGTGTTGCACCCAAGTTTAAGTGTAAGTTAAAAATAATGTCTTTTCTTACCTAGCCTCACTTAGAACAAATACAAATGATATACAAATCTTCAAAATATCTACAGCCCGTTTTGTACAATCCTCCCTAATTGAACTACCCCCACCTTCACTTCGTTTAGAGGAGGGGGTCTTCTCGGTTAAAATGATAAAAAAAGAGAAATGGCAGCCCATTTCTCTCTCATTAGTTATTGTTCTTTCGATGTATCAGACGAAGGTGATTTCTTCGCTTGTTTTTCTTTAAAAATTTCACCGATTGCACCAAGTGTGCCAAGTGTTTCAATTGCATTAGATGGGATGAAGATCTTATTTGCTGGTCCTTTTGCTACTTCAGCTAACGATTCAAATGATTTATAAGCAAGAACGCGTTCATCTAAGTCCGCTGCACGTATTAATTCGATTCGGTTTTGTTCTGCTTTCGCAATCGTTTCAATTGCTCTTGCTTCCCCTTGTGCTTCTAATTCTTTCGCTTCTCGTATACCTTCTGCTTCGCGAATACGCGCTTCTTTATCCCCTTCAGCCATTAAGATTTTACTTTGTTTTTCCCCTTCAGCACGAAGAACTTTATCTTGTTTAGCCGCTTCTGCTTCTAGAATAATCGCACGCTTATTACGCTCTGCTTTCATTTGTTTTTCCATAGATACCTGCACATCTTTTGGTGGATTAATATCAACAACTTCCACACGTTCAATACGAACGCCCCACTTCTCTGTTGCTTCGTCAAGAGCTAGACGAATTTCTGTTGAAATCTTTTCACGCCCTGATAATGTTTCATCCAGCTCCATCTTACCAATGATTTGACGCATTGTTGCAGATGTAATATTACGAACACCATATTCATAATTAGAAATACCATATGTCGCAAGTTCCGGTTCAACGATTTGATAGAAAATTATTGTATCAATTTCTACCTGTACGTTATCTTTCGTAATTACCTTTTGTGGTGGCACATTTGTTTGTTGAATACGTAAATCATGGTATACACGTATCCGATCTACAATTGGGATTATTAGATTTAACCCTGGCTGCATGATGCGTTGGAATTTACCAAATCTTTCAACCACACCTACCTTTTGTTGGGGCATGATTTTAATTGTTAACGCGATAAATACAATGACAATTAATGCAAAAATAATCGTTAATGTTAATGCTACCATTTTTATTCACTCTCCCTTTTCACATATAAAACAGTGCTGCTCCTCTTTATAACAATGACGCTTTCCCCAGTAGAAATAGGAACATCCGAAATAGCAGTCCAAGTATCGCCATCCACTTTCACGATCCCATTCCCTTCACTTGTAATCGCTTGCAGGATAATTCCTTTTTTACCAGCTAATTTATCGACAGTATCGATAAATCCTTTTGCCTCTCGAAAATTTTTAGAGATTCGTTTCGTAAAGAAAGTCAATGTTAAACTTACAATTGCTCCTACAACAACTTGTAAAAATAGTGCATCTGGAGCAAACAATGCAATAAGACCTCCGACAACCGCTCCAATTCCAAGCCATAACATGTAAAAGGTAATCGATAACATTTCTGCTATAAATAAAATACCGGCTATAATAAACCAAACTACCCATCCAGCCATATGTAACCCTCACTTTCTTTTTTATTTTCTATATGTATATGAAAAAAAGAATTGTTTATCACGTCCTCCTAATTAAGGCGAGACGTTTCATCGGAAGCTACTATACATATTCACTGTTATAATGAGTATTATTAAAATAGTATATTAATATATTCTTTATTATACATGAAAATCCCTGTATAAAAGTTACAAAAAATAAAATTCTTTCAAAAATTTATTCCACGAATTATGATTACTATAAAGAAATATGTATTATTCTTTGAGTGGAGGTACCAATATTGCACCAACAATCGCTATCCTTTTATTGGTTTTCTAAAATGTGCATCACTCTTGCTGAAGTTGTTTACATAATGATTCTTACTACTCATATTTATATAACAACCAAATCAGCTACTATCACAGCTCTTTTTCCATTATTACGAGTTATTACAAGTTTTATTGCGAGTACATCCGCACCACTTTTAATGAACCGTTTTCCATCTTATTCATTGCTCTTTACATTGCAAGGCGTTAAGACTTTCTTTTTTATTCTTTTAACTGCATTATTTCCCTTACTATCATCTAACATCATTGCCCTTCTTGCTTTTATTATTCTCATTTCATTATGCGAAGGTTGGAGTTCTCCTTTATTATACGCTGTTATTCCACGTCTAACATCACAAGAAAAGTTAGTAAAAGTAAATAGTGTCTTTTCCTTTTCAACACAAATTGTTCAAGCAGCTGCTTATTCATTCACAAGTGTAGTGGTCTTATTGATTGGTGCCACTTCTACACTTATGATAAACAACGTATTAATGATTTTGGGGTGTATTGCATTATATGTTTCATTGCGCGCTATACAAACTGAACAAACAATAGAGAAATCCTCTTCCAAATCAGCTGTATTAATAGAAAGATGGAAACTTTTATTTCAGCATCCCTCCCTCCGTATAGTTACATATATGGACTTAATTGAAACTTTTGCTGGAACGATATGGATTGGTGGTATTACTATGGCTTACGTAACGACTGTTCTTCATAGAGGAGCAGAATGGTGGGGTTATATCAACACAAGCTATTATTTCGGAACATTAATTGGTGGGCTATTAGCATGGCGAATGAGTACATATATTCAAAATAACTTAATACGCTCAATGGCCTTAGGATCACTTCTATTTAGCGTGCTTACCTTCTTATATGGCATAACAAGCAACGGATTTATTGCACTGTTTCTTTGTGTTCTAATGGGACCTTCCTATCAAATTCGAGATATTTCCCAAACAACCGTTTTACAATCAAGCGTACCACCATCTCTATTATCAAGAATGTATACAGCTCACGGTACACTTACTTCGGCTGTTTCAGGACTTTCTATGCTATGCGTTGGCATTATTACCGATATGTTCGGTGTCCGTACTATATATATCATTGCTGCTTTTCTAATTTTTTGTTCTGCTTGTTTATCTTTTATTTTGTTAAAACATACAAAACAGCAAGAAAAAGACATTTCTCTTTAAGTTCACAGAATGCAAAAAGGATAGGTTACCCTATCCTTTTTGCATTCTATTTACGATAAATTTGGAATTCGTCTATGTTTTGTAGCTTGTTCAAATGCATATGCAAGCTTAATTAAAGTCCCTTCGCTAAAAGCAGTACTTGCAAAAGTGATTCCAAACGGTCTTCCGCTTTTCATATATCCAGCCGGTACTGCTATGGAAGGATAACCAGCTTTGGCACATATTGTTGATCCTATATATGAAGGGAAGAGAATTGCATCAAGATCATATTTCTTTAACGCAAAATCAATTCCTTGTTCCTGGGAAAAATATAAATCTTCTAATTTTGCATTTAAGTATTCAGGGTTTCTTAACGTATTAGAAAAATCCTTTCCAAACTCCAACCTACTTTGTCCATATTTTAATGCTTTCTCTTCTATATTTTTATTAAATGCAATTAATTCAGAGATAGAATGGACTGGAATATTGGAAGGTAACTTGGAAAGATAATTATCTAGACTATGTTTTAATTCATACGATGAGACTCTCCAACTCCACTCCCTATGAAAAGATGGAATTTCGATATCTTCTAATACTGTTGCTCCTTCATTACGCAGTACTTGTATAGCATTCTGAAATAGTTCCTCATCATACTCTCCAGATTCGTAATAGCTTTCAGAGGCTTTGTTAAATACTCCAATTTTAGCACTCCTTAAACCATTAGAATCTAAATAAACCATATAATCTTGTTGAGCTCTTCCTTCACTTTTATAAGTTGCAGGATCAAGCTGGTCTATTCCTGTTAGACCCCCCAATAAAATTGCCGCGTCAGTTACTGTTCTAGCAAAAGATCCCGCTGTATCTTGCGAATATGTAAAAGGTATAATCCCCTTGCGACTTACTAAGCCAACAGTAGGCTTAATACCAACTACAGAGTTCTGAACTGCTGGACTTAAAATAGAGGCATCTGTTTCTGTTCCAACAGATAAAACGGTTAAGTTGGCAGCAACCGCTACGGCCGATCCTGTACTTGAACCACCAACAAAAAGGTCATCATCACCTGATCCATATGGATTAATGACTTGTCCACCTCTTGAACTATATCCAGCCCACATTTCAAAAGACATTCCATTCGCTAATTCTGTCATATTCGTCTTACCTAATATGACTGCACCTGCTTCACGAAGCTTTTCAACAAGAAATGCATCATGATTACTCCTATAGTTTTCAAGCGCAATTGTTCCTGCACTTGTATGCATTGAATCATTTGTTTCAATATTATCTTTTAAGAGAATAGGAATACCGTGCAAAGGACCTCTGACACCCTTTATTTTTCTTTCATGATCTAATCCTTCTGCGATAAAAATTGCATCTGGATTTATTTCTAAAATAGAATTTATTTTCGGACCGTCTTGGTCATACTTCGCTATTCTATGAAGGTAATACATAACTAACTCTTTCGAAGTAAGTTCCCCATTTTCCATCGCTGTTTGTATACCATGAATTGTTAATTCTTTTCTTAGTAGTTTATTGAATTGAATCTCCATCTGATTTCTCCCCTTACAAGTTGTTTCCTAGTTTCAGATCTTATCTTATTACTTATTAACTTTAATCATTGCCTTGTCTCCTCATTTCGACAAATTCACATCTGTTTAAACATTTCGTCTACCATACATAAAAACCTTCAAACAAAATAAAAAACGCCTTAGACGAATAAAACTATCTAAAACGTTGTTAACAATCACATATATTCTCTTCCTATTTTCAAACTCTCTTTTATTTCACATACACGTCCTCTAATAAATGTACAAATTCACCTTGATTCCCTGCTAATACAGGACACTTTGCTATATCAACCCATTCATAACAAAATGTTAGGCCCTCATCTTCCTCTCCTGCACTTACTATATGTTCCCACATATCTTTTACATCTGTTAATAATGAAATGTGAAAGAAGTGACGCTTTTGATACTCCTGTTTTTCTTTCATATAGATGATATAATCATCAATGAAACGTTCTATACATAAATGACGAAGTCCAGACTCTTCTATTACTTCACGCAGTACTGCTGCTTCTAATTTTTCTCCTTCGTCAACTGTGCCACCTGGGACCTGTATACCTGCTTCTGGTATATCACGATGAGTAAAAACAAGCAACTGCATAACTCCTGCTTTCTCCCTTGTAATGTATGCATATACTTTTTTCTTATATAACATCGTCATCTAATCCGTCTCCCCTCAATTCATTACTTCATCGCTTCCTCTAAGGTGAGTTGATTTTCATATAGATATGTCGCTTGTGGATTCCCTACATAACGTACGTGCCACGGTTCATACCGATAACCCGTAATGGACTCCTTCTCTTTTGTATACCGAATGACAAAACCAAATCGATGCGCATTTTGAGATAGCCATTTCCCTTCTTTTGTATCTCCAAAAACAGACTCTAATTGGAATTTAGCTGATTGTGATGTAATATCCATTGCGAGTCCCGTTTGATGTTCACTCGTTCCTGGAACAGCACTAGACATTGCTGTTTTTGCTTCTCCATCTTGAATCTTATACATTGTATTTAATGCTTTTTGCCGATCAAAAGACCGGTATCCAGAAACTGCAAAAAGAAAAATCCGCTCCTGATCTCCTTGCTCGAACATTTTTTCAAGTGCCTGCGCTGCTTCTTTCCTCATCTTCTTTTTCTCTTGATCACCTTCACTCGAATAACGCACTTTTGGAATAACTAAATCTTGTGGCTTATAACGATCTGGTAGCCGTCTGCTTTTATTTACAAGTACAAGTACGGAATCAGGATTATTGACAACCGCAAGATCTCCTTCCATTTTGGCAATAGTTTCTTGTGCTTTTGGAAATACAACGCTACTATTCACCTCTTGTGCCTGTTTATCTTTATACATTTTATAATTAATGCTTGCCACTCCAATAATAATTACAACTACTACGACACCCAGTAGTGTCCATCTTTTTTTCATACAACGACCTCTTATTTTAATAATTTGGCCATATAATACTCATCGACACGCTCACCCTCGACAATAAGAGAATCTTTTTTGACACCTTCTTGTTCAAATCCTGCTTTTTTATATAGTGCCTGCGCTCTTGTATTGTGGGCCATTACTGTTAATTCCAAACGCCATATATCATGTAATCTTGCCCACTTTTCTACTTCTTTAAACAATGTCGTCCCAATTCCTTTTCCGCCATATTCTTGTAAGATTCCAATTACAATTGCTGCTGCATGCTTGTTTCTTTGCACATTACCACCATTAGCTAAAATAAATCCAACTAATTGCTCCCCTTCTACTGCTACAAATATAGTAGAATTATAATCTTCTACAAAACGTTGAATCATTTGTGTTTGCTGCTCTACTGTTGTATTCCGTTCACCTGGTTCTAATAGCATAAAAGTAGTTTCTTCATCCAATTGTTTTCCTAATTGCAAAAATGCTGCTGCGTCCTCTACTCGAATTTCTCGAATCATTTCTATCACCCTACCAAGTTTATAATATAAAAATTTTCTTTATAAAGAGATTTTCGCTATTTTTTTATGAAATTCCTTTCTATTTTCCCCAGGAGAAATAGACAATTTTCGATATCAATATAATGAAGAAAAAATTGTGACAATAAAGTGAAACTTTAATCAGTGGGAGTTTTCTTCTTACCTCACTTAAATTTTTTACATTTGCTACATTTTAAAGTTGGGGCTTACTACCCGCGGATAGCGAGATAAAAGCTTAGCTTCCATCTTTTTATTTTTTGAACACACAAAAAAACGTAAGTATCTCACTTACGTTCATCCATTTACCTTTTCTGCTTGCCAAAAATATTCACTAAATGCTTTCGCCAATACATCAATGGAACGATTTAATTCTTCAGATGTATTATCTACACCTCCCACTTCAATTAAAATCGCTTGTCCTGATAAGTCCTGATTATAAACACCGTTCCCTGTTTGAAATCCCTTTTGAATAACACCGCGGCTTACTCCAGGATATTTTTTATTAATCGCTTCATGTAGCGCAGTTGCTAATTGTAAGTTTTTTGCATAATTTTTATTTCCTTTTCCAATGACAAAAGCAAGCTTCGCATATGATTTATCTCCAATCGCTTTTGTTGTGATATTTTTACGAGCGCTATCTCGGTGCAAATCAAAGAAGTATTGCAATTCTCTGTTACTAGCCATTGCTTCCTGTACAACTTCACGAGACATTTTATAAGAACTTGTATCATTTAAACCCTTACTAATCAACCTCTCCCCAACATCTGTTTTATCATTAACTGCCCCTATCCCTTCATTTTCTAATTGCTCACGGAATCTGTCTCCCAAAATAGAAATATTCGTCACAGAGCTTGTCGCTTTATTTGGATTTGGATTATTTGTCAAATTTAATAACGGTAAATAAGACTCCCAGCTATGCGTATGATAAATAAAGGCCACTTGTCTTTTCCCAGTTGTTTGAGATGGTTGTTTCTTGTCTTTATTTGTATCCGTTTTCGGAACTTGTCCTGCTTCTCCAGTCCGCTCTTTCACTACTTCCTCAAGTGGAACACTCGATTCTATTGGTAAGTTAGAATAATCTGTTCCTTCACCAGCAATGACGATTTCCGTATCGTATTTCCCAAAACCCGGAAGCTCCTTTCCAACAAAGCTACGTACATCATCAAATCGAATATTCGTTACAGTTGAAAAAAGAAAAGATGAAATCGAAAAATCTTGATTTAAATTCCGATATTCTTGTGTAAAATAGTGATTTTCCTTTCCAATCACATACATATAACCATTTATTGACAACTCATTCAACCAATTATATAAATATGCTGACTTTGTTTCTTTTAATGAAGTCACCATCATACTAATAAGAAAAAAAGTTGCTAACATCATAATGACAACAAATAAAATGAGCTTTCGTACACTCGTTAATTTTACATAAAAAAAGCCTCGATTCATAACATCACCCTCTCTGTTCCAACTTATGTACAAGCTATAGAGAATAGACCGCCTAAATTTCGGCTATATTGTCATAGAGGTGAAGTGAATTGAAGCTAATTATAGGTATAATTCCTATTGTTTTATCATGTGTTTTTTTATTATTTGCAGCACACCCTAAAATCCGTGCTTTCTTAGATATTTGCGCGTACCTTTCATTATATATACTGGGTATACTAATTGCTTTTAACATATATGATGTTGTACTGCACGGCTTAGTATTTATGACAACCATTCACAGTATTTTATTGAATCCATTATTTCTCCTTACCGGGGCTTATGTAGGAGTATATTCTTTATATCTCCTTATTTATAAACTAGTAACAAATGTAAGAAAAACTTAATACTTACCTTTAACGTATTTCCGAAAGAAGTCCCCATCTTCAAGCCCGTGACGGGCAATAGCCCAGCGATAAGGTTGGGATGAATTTCGTTTAGGCACAGCCTAACTGATTTGTAAGAACAACCAATTGTTATTATGGTGTATGCATTCTATATCCGATATCTTCACTTGCTTGTAAGACTTAGAAGGATTTTGTAGATAATGACCATCTATATCTTGTACATACATCATCTTCCCTGTAAATCCTGTCACAAATCCTACTTGTCCAAACACTTTTACTTTATCACCCAAATAGATTCCATGTACCTTTGGTGTATTTTTATTGTTTCGTTTTGCAGTTGTATTTTTTGTTTTTCTTCCTTTTCTTGCAGTCGATTCATGAAGGGATCGTTTTTTCTTTCTAAATTGTTTGATGCGAAATTCACCACTTTGCTCATATTCTTGTAGTTTTGTTGGGGTTGTAATCGCAATGGCATCATTATAATGTGTTTTCGATAAACGTAATTCTTTTCGTTTCGGTGTGGTGTAGCTGCCATACGTAATCTCACAACCTAAACGATTCATGATTTGCAGACGTAATATATTCATAAAAGCGGTCTCTTTATATTGTTTTGGTTTCTTGAAAATGTGTTTGATAGTTCCTTGGTGAAATTTCTGATGGCACTCTTCATGTACGGTTACAAGGTTATCTGCCATATCTGAACCGCCACTACATCGTTCAATGATATGATGCGTATGCAAAATACCGCCTTTTTTCTTACAAATTTGACAAGTATAATGATCTCTCGTAAACACGTAATACCTTGTATTCCAAAAGCCAAAGGCATCACCTTGTTGATATTCTTTTCCTTGTATGTCGGAGTTTTTTAGTTTTTGCGCATCAAACTTTCCTACTTCAACAATTACTTTTGGGGATGGTAATAACGAGCGGAATATTTCAATCCAATGAATTTGGTTATGCATCCTACTTTGAATCGATGGAGGCAACCAGCCTTCTCTCTTTTTTCGATTGAGAAAACGTGCTTTTCGATATCTTGTTTTTCGTTGTCTTCTACTTCTGCGTAATGTAGCTCTCAGTGTAAGATTCTCTTTAACGTCTTGACGTAACTCGATTGTTCCCTTTGCTAGCACTTTGTCTTCTGTGGTGATCGCAATGCCTACATACTTCGAACCGCTATCAACACCAATTGCAACGGATTGCACCGTTTCACCAGTAGCATACTGCAATTGAATTGTAAACGGAGTATACCCAATAATCTTGGCTTTTCCTTGTTTGAGAAGAAGCCTAGCTTTGCGATTGCTGCAAGGCATGAGCGGTTCTCCTCTTAAATTCTTGACAAATACACGCATGATTTGTCCCTCCTAAGAGTTTGTTTCCCTTCGCCAATGTTTGTAGGTGTTGGCAACTTCTTGTGCAAGAAGACTTGTGGTTGACCGTTCCTTCCCAACCAGAACTTTTACAGAGCCACCATAGAGCCAAGAACTAGGGAATCATTCTTGGGTATGCAACCTACGAACGGAGTCCACAAAGGACCGTGGCTAGACAACCAGAACTTTTACAAGCCCCCACTTCAAAACGCGCTAGCGTTTAAGTGGTGGGTAGTTGACATGGAGTGTAAAGATGAAACCACCTTTTATATGTCATAAATGCCAGAAGAAAATTATCAGAAAACAAGATCTTATCACCACAATATTTTACATACGTATCTACTTATTTCACAATACTTGTTTTAGCCAACAATTTTTCTTTTCTAGTTTCATTCCTATTAACACGTTATTTGGAGCATATTTCATTTGGTATACTCTCGCTATAGGGAGTGTTTTAACCATAACTGAACCCTCAATTATTTGGATCTTTTTTTACTACCAGCTCTATATCGCTTCATTTCTTATTATTATATCGAACGTCACTTTTGAAGATAGCGATTAGACTGTCCTTTAGGAATACTTAAACACTCCCAATCTTTTTCTTTCAGCAATTTCCCAACATAAATAATTTGTCCAATATGTGATGCATAATGAGCAATCTGCCTTTCAATTGCTTGCATAACACTATGCGCTTCACCACGAATATGAATTATCTTTAAAAGATCTTGCGGAGTTAATGATTGCAGCGCTTGAAAAACATACCCCCATCCTTCCCCCCATGCTGCTAGCACTTCTTCTTTTGAAGCATAACCGCCTTCAAATTCACCATCACGATTCCGATCTAGCTTTTCACCGTCTGTCGTTAAGAAATCTGTCCATCTTGAGCGCATATTCCCATGCAAATGTTTAATTATAATCGCAACACTATTTGCTTCTTCATGAGGTGTCCAGCATAGTTGTTCATATGATAACTGTGAAAGCGATTGTTCTCCTTGCTTTTGAATCGCCTTAAAGTTTGAAAAAACACATTCTAAATAAGCTTTTCTAACTTCCATTTCCAATCCTCTCCCATATTAACTAATTGGCGTTCCATTTGGAATTTCTATATCAGGTTGCAATAAGATTACATCACCATGTTCTGGGACTCCTCCTAACACAAGCACCTCTGATTTAAAGCCTGCAACACGTTTTGGTGGAAAATTCACTACGGCAACAACTTGTTTTCCAATTAACGCTTCTGGTGTATACCGCTTTGTAATTTGAGCACTGGATTGCTTCATACCAAGTTCACCAAAGTCAATTTCCAGCTTAATTGCAGGTACACGCGCTTCTTTAAACTCTTCTGCTTTTTTTATCGTTCCAATACGTAAATCTAACTGTAAAAAGTCTTCAAAATTAGCCATTTTATTCTCCCTCCCAAACTATCATTTAGACAAAACATGCAAATTCCCTCTAAAAAAAGAAAGATGCCTAAGCACCTTTCTTTTGTAACTCCCTTGATTCATTTGGTCTATATAGGAAGTAACCGATAACTCCACCAACACATGATGGCAATAACCATCCAATTCCTTCCTTATATAAAGGAAGCATTTGCAACACATTTGTTATAGCATCAAACTTAATATTTGCACTTTCTAAACCGTTAAATAGACTAATAACTAGTGCCCCTAAAATTGCACCGATATATATTGTATTTCGTTGCCCAATCCATTTATGGAAATAAGACAGAACAATTAGTACAATCGCAACAGGATAAATAATCAGTAACACAGGCAATGTTACAGCAATAAGCTGTGTTAACCCTAAGTTTGATACAAATAAACTAAACGCACATACCAATGTGACAATCATTTTATGCGATAATCTTGGGAATAAGTTTGTAAAGAATCCCGCACACGCCGATGTAAGTCCAACTGAAGTTGTTAAACATGCAAGTGTAATAACAAGGCCTAACAATACTTTTCCACTTGTTCCATATAGCTCATTTACAACTTTCGTTAAAATAAGACCTCCATTATCAGAAACGCCAAGTGATGTACTTGTCGAACCAAGATAAGCAAGTGATAAATAAATTAATGTTAAGCCTACCACAGCAATAATTCCTGATATAATTGTTATTTTTGCAATTTGTCCACTCTCTTTTATCCCTTTTGAACGAATAACTTGTACAACAACGATCCCAAATACAAGTGCACTAATAGCATCCATCGTTAAATATCCTTGAATAAATCCGCCAAAAAATGCATTTTCTTTGTATGCATCTAATGGTGCAGCAGGCGCCCCAATTGGATCAATAATCGCTTTTCCAACAATTACAGCAACAATTAATACTAATAATGGGGTAAGGAACTTTCCAAACCAATCAATTAGTTTTGATGGATTTAATGATAAATACCAAGTAACCCCAAAGAAAACTACTGTGTATAGAAACAGCATATACCACTCTGACACAAACGCTTCTGATAGAAACGGCTTCATTCCCATTTCAAATGAAACTGCCCCTGTACGCGGGATTGCAAAGAATGGTCCAATCGCTAAATAACTAATCAGTGGGAAAATAAACGCAAATATAGGATGTACTCTAGAGGATAACGCTTTCAAGTCTCCCTCTACAAAAGCTACAGCGGTTACAGCTAATAGAGGAAGTCCGACTCCTGTCACAAGGAATCCAATTGTGGCAATCCAAACATTTTCTCCTGCTTGTTGACCTAATACTGGTGGGAAAATTAAATTTCCTGCTCCTAAAAATAATGCAAACAACATCAAACCAATTGCTATCGTATCTCCTGGCCTTAATCGTCCCTTCATCTTTTTCTTGCATAGCATGTTCCCTATTGTTTTTATCTTTTTTCACAATATGCTATGCATCCTCCTCTCTGCTCATGTTGATTAATATATCGCCCCTTAAAAGGCAATGCCTTTCTCCATAATTTCTCCACTTCCCCTTTTTATTACTCTAATTTATAAATTTTGATTTTTTTGAATATTTAAATCATTAGAGTGTTAAACCATGGAGTAAACTTGTCAGACTTCTTTGCTTTTGTCACACATATAGTAACATATTTAGTTGAAAAATAAAAACATATTTTTTATATAGAATTTTTCGAAAAACAAAATAATAAGTTCTCCTTCCTCGTCTATTATTCTTTTAGGAAAATATTTTAGAAACAAATATGCAACGATTCATTTTGTTATCTCAAAATAACATTACTATTTCCTTTTTTATGTATAACGAAAAGCCATCTAAATTATACAGATGGCTTTGTATCTTCTATTCTATTGTCTCCACTTCACGTGGATTATTCATTTCTTCTACATATACAACGCGAAATCCATGGTCTTCTAAATCCTTAAGCAATGAATCTAATTCTTCTGGTTTAAATTCTTCGCCTAGTGTAAACATAATTCTGCGTACTAATAACGCATCATTATCAAATGTCATTAAACTTTGAATGCCACTATATTTTTTCAAAACTGTAGATAGTTTTTGAATCGCTCCATTATAATCTTGGGTTCCCACCATAACAGAATACCTGCTAGAATGAACACCCCATGCATCCTCTAATAACTCAAATACCTTTTTATGAGTTAAGATTCCAAGAAATGTCCCTTTCTCATCGATAACGGACAAATATGGTAGCTTCTTAATTGTAAAGAACACTTTAAAGAAAGAAGAGTCTTCTCTCACATAGCCCTCTTTATCATTTAATAATTCTGATAAATCATCTTCTAATGAACCTTTATATTCTAAAATATCTACTTTATATACATTCCCTAAAAATTTCTCTTTCTTTTCATCTAAAACTGGCACACAACGATAACCTGTTTTATTTAAATGATCCAATGCTTCACCTATTGTAAATGAAATGGAGCAATATAAAACTTCTCTTTTTGGCACATAATTTCCTTTAATCCTCATAAAAAGCCTCCTTATGTTAAAATACTTTCTGTGCCATAACTATATTATATTTTCAGAAAAAAATAAATAATTTATTTTATTTTTCTGAAATCTTTTCATATTATTGTCATTATTTGTTCATGAATGATTCATTTTTGAGAAATTTAGTAGATTATCATTCTGTACAACAAATAATATAAGCAACTTATCATACTTAAGCTAGTTACTGACTATAGCTGAAAATAAAGAGAATTACTTATAATCCTAGCCTATACCCATATGTAAAGAAAAAGATATTGTAACTTTAGCAAAAAAGCGCTAAAATAAGAATAAGAATTTTCTGAATTTTCAAAGAGTAGGTGAACCTTTATGTCTTCATTATTTCGTTCTTACACATATCGCTTTTTTGTAGGATTCCTTATTATTCTTATCATAAGCCCCATTCCCGCCTTATTATTAACTCATGAGTCTTCTTATTTGAAAGGTTTACTTGGGATTTTTCATAATCTCGCTCATTTTCCATCCATTTTCATCCCTATGATTGATTGGATGCATGAATCCATTCTTTTTTCATCACAACCTATTATAAATTCAACCACAACTTTACATGCTCCAGGACAATCTACACTTCTATTCCCTTATATGTGGGAAGTATACTTTTTATCAATCGTGCGTTTTACATTCACACTCGCAATTGGTTTTTCAATTAGCTTAACAATGGGACGTTTATTCTTAAAGGCACCAAAACAACTAAAAAAATACACTTCAATATTGCGCTGGATTCCATACTCATTCAGTACTGCTTTATTACAATGTTCTATTGTTTTAATTTCTTTATACATCGCAAAGTACATAACAATTCCATTCCTTTCCTCTCTCATCATCATAAGTAGTACATCAATGATTATTGTTATACAGGCAATTAAAAAATGGATTCCATTTTTAAATAAAACTGCAGAACATGATTTACGTGATTCATCTTTTCTCATTAATACGTTATTTATGGCAATTGTTTCAAATCATAAATCTATTTTAAGCTCCATCATTCTGTCATTTTTTTATATGGAATGTATTTTTCATACGAAAGGATTACTACAATTTATTATTCAATTTGGAGGAAGTTCCCCGACCGTTGTCACAATTGGACTGCTACTCATTTATATTCCATACATCATTCTTTCCTTTCTTCAATCCGTGTGGACAACAAACCAGTCTAAACATCAAACTTACAATATCACAAAAACACTGACAAAGTAATTAAGCTTCATGCTATCTCCCTCCTTTTAAAAATGGAGGGTTATTCCCCTTTCATTCAGGGTAAAATACCAACAAATTCATGTATGGTTAGAAAAACATTCCAATATTTACTCATTTCCTTTGACTATTATTTTCATTTCGATTTATTATAAAAGTATAACATACTTGCAGGAGGTGACATCTTTATTCCAACTTCGGAGTAGAGAACACACTTGGACATATTAAATATTTTTCTCATTTTTGTACTTATTCTCATTTCTGGCTTTTTCGTCGCATCTGAATTTGCGGTTGTAAAAGTACGAAAAAGTAGAATTGATCAGCTTGCAAATGAAGGAAATAAGCAAGCATTAGCTGCCAGAAGCGTTGTTTCTAACTTAGATGTATACTTATCAGCCTGTCAGCTTGGTATTACTATCACGTCTTTAGGCCTTGGTTGGCTTGGTGAACCAACTGTTGAACACTTACTACGACCACTATTTGAAAAAATAAATATTACTGGAGCAATGGCTAATACGCTATCGTTTATCATTGCATTTAGTGTCATCACTTTTTTCCATGTTGTATTGGGGGAACTTGTTCCAAAATCTTTTGCAATTCAAAAAGCGGAGGCTATTACATTAAAATTTGCCAAACCACTCATTTGGTTTGATAAAATCATGTATCCTTTCATTTGGTCACTTAATAGTACAGCCGTATTCTTTACAAAACTATTCGGCTTAGAACCAGCAAAAGAAAATGAACTTGCTCACTCAGAAGAAGAATTACGACTTATTTTAGGTGAAAGCTTTAAAAGTGGTGAAATTAATCAAACTGAATACAAATATGTAAACAATATTTTCGAATTTGATGATCGTGTTGCCAAAGAAATTATGGTACCTCGCACAGAAATGGTTTGTTTATCTACCGAAAATACATTAGAAGAAAATATGGATATCGTGGCATCTGAAAAATATACACGTTATCCGATTATTGAAAAAGATAAAGATGATATTATCGGGATGCTAAATACAAAAGAAATTTTTCACGACCAAACGAAGGGGATTCAAAAACCTTTAGAAGCGTATATACATCCGGTCTTAACTGTATTTGAAACAGTACCAATCCGTAAAACATTAATTCATCTTCAAAAGAATCGTGTGCAAATGGCAATTGTAATGGATGAATACGGCGGGACAGCTGGCCTATTAACAATGGAAGATATTATTGAAGAAATTATTGGTGAAATTCAAGATGAATTTGATGCAGATGAATCGCCAATGATTGAAAAACGCACACCAAAACTCACTGTACTGGATGGAAAAGTACTCATTTCAGAAGTAAATGATATATTTGGTCTACATATCGATGATAGTGATTTAGATACCATTGGGGGCTGGCTTCTATCTCAGGCAATTGATTTAAATATTGAAGTTGGCTATTCAATTGAATATGCTGGTTTCCAATTCAAAGCATTAGAACTTGATGGGCATCAAATTAAGAAAGTTGCTGTACATAAACTAGATAGTAAAAAGGAGATATAAAGTGACCGTTTTATTAACACTTTGTATAATTGCTTGTTTTATCGTATCGTTTATTGCGTTTATCTATCCGATTATCCCTGGCATACTTGCACTGTGGGCTGGATATCTCATTTATCATTTTGGCATAAATGGTGGAGAGCTAACAATAAGTTTTTGGATCCTTCAAATCATTTTTACCATCATTATTTTCGTTGCTGATTTTATCGCAAATGGATACTTCTTAAAGAAATATGGAAGTACCAAATGGGGTGAACGTGTGGGAATGGTTTCTATTATTATCGGCTCCTTTTTCTTCCCACCATTTGGTCTCATTATCATTCCATTTCTGTCTGTTTTCGCGACAGAAATAATGCATAAAAAGACACCACAAGAAGCGTTTATGGTCGGAATTGCTACAGTCGTCGGCTTCTTAAGCAGTACAGTAGCAAAAGCAATTTTACAAATTATTATGATTATCATTTTTGTATGTTACATTCTTTTTTAACCATCCCTTTTCAGGGATGGTTTTTTTAATAAGCAATGCCTACACGGCTATTTTCATATACTTTTTCATTTATTAGAGACCACGTAAAACGAGCTGTATCTCCTACCGTAATTTTTGATCCATCCAGTGGTAACATATCCGTCTCCGTCCGGTATATACCCGTTTCTTCACCATCAATTAAATGTGTAGGACAAACAATTGTCCAGCATAGCCCACTATTTTTTAAAGCTACATAAGCAGCTAAATGATCTTCTGCAGCCGTTGTGGTTTTTCTTTTTGATTCTTCCGATTGAAATCGATATATCTTCTGATTTGTCCGCGCCTGTAAAATGCCTGCTGTTCCTATCGTAATAATCCTTTTTACTCCCTCTTTCCCCATATGTTTTATAATGCTAGGTATACTATTCGATAATGTTCTATTTCCATCTGTTCCAAGAGCGCTTAAAACGAGCTCAGCGTCCTTTAAAGCTTTCTTCACATCATTTCCCTGTAATACATCCCCTTCTACGATATGTAGCTTATCATGTCTCATCATAAGCTTATTTTGATCACGAACTAATACTGTGATATCATGTGAATCTTGTAATGCTAGTTTCATTAACTGTGACCCAACTCTTCCAGTTGCACCAAATATACATATTTTCATCTTCGTACTCCTTACTTACTATTTTTCTCTATTCTTTCTCAAAAACGATAAATATGCAACTAAAAAAGCTTCCCCAACACGTGAGAAAGCCCTACCATTCAAAATATTATTTTTTTTCCTTTGAATCTGAAGAATTACTATCCTTGCTCGTTTCTTGATCTTTCTTTTCATCTTGCTGTGATGTTTTGTCCTCATCCTTCTTTTTGTCCTCACCTTTACTACAACCTACCATAAATAAAGAGCTCGCAAGTGCCATAGCAGTTAAAGATTTAACCCATTTATTCATTTGCTTATCCCCCTTTTAATAGAATATGTACAATCTCATATTACTTCTCTTTTTTAAAGATAATATGAGAAAAGAGTAAAGATACGGTAAATTTCTGTAAATTTTCTGATAAGAGAGGCGTTTGTTTTTTATTTTGGATCTTTTTCACTTATAATAAAAATAATATAACAAAGAAAGGTTGATATATATGGAACTTGGATTAGCTGGAAAAACTGCTCTAGTTGTTGCTTCTAGTCAAGGTTTAGGAAAAGCGATTGCTACGGAACTTGTAAAAGAAGGAACAAATGTTATGCTACTTAGTCGTAATGAAGAAAAGCTAGCATCTTTACAAAAAGAATTGATCGCTCTTAATAAAGGCACTGCCATGTATACAGTTTGTGATGTTACAAACAAAGAAAACATGAAACAAGCGGTAGAATATACTGTACAAACCTTTGGCACAATTGATATTTTAGTAAACAATGCCGGCGGCCCTAAGCCTGGTACATTTGAACAATTAACAGACGAAGATTGGTACAATTCATTTGAGCTCAATTTATTAAGTTACGTTCGTATGATTCGTGAAGTACTTCCATATATGAAAGAGCAAGGCGGCAAAATTATTAACATTGCTTCGTCTTCTATTAAAGGGCCCATTCCCGGATTACTATTATCGAATACATTCCGCGTCGGCATTACAGGCTTAGCAAAAACGTTAGCATCTGAGCTTGCTCCATATAACATTTTAATTAATACGATTGCTCCTGGACGTATTGCTACGGACCGCATCGCTTCTCTCGATGAAACAGCTGCCGAAAAGCGCGGAATTGCAGTAGAAGACGTTCAAAAACAATATGAAGCAATTATCCCACTGGGAAGATATGGTCGTCCTAGTGAATTCGCTAAATTTGCTACATTCCTTGCATCCGATGCAAATACTTATATGACTGGGCAATCATTCCTTGTTGATGGTGGAATGGTAAAAAGCTTATAATTCTTTTCAAAAAAACAAGACAGCTCATATGCCGTCTTGTTTTTTTATTCTATGCAAATCTTTCGTCTTCATATATATTCTCTATTGTATATTCTTTTTTCACAACATATTGCCATACACTATATGCATAACGATTCATTTTAACAAAGCAGTTTTCCAAAAATGATCGAAATTCCGGATTTGCAACTTCTACAGCAACTTGGGCGAATCTGAGTGCTAATCTTTTTAAATTCGAAATATAGGAAATAGCAAGTTCAATGTCACCCTGACTTGTATTCTTCATCGGTATATCATTTTGTATAAGGGGGGACTTCAGTTGTTCACAAATCATATGCTGTATATTTTCACCTTCTTGAAAGTTCACTTGTTCATTGTAAGCTTGCAAAATATAGGGCAAATGTTGTTTTAATATATCCTTTAACTCTTCACCTTCCACCCTATTCATATACTCACCAATCATATGAATCATTTCATAACTACACTTCATTAACTCTTCCATACATCTCATATCATAGCTCCCCCTTCCCTCTAAATATATGCCTATAAATAGGATGCCAGAACATTTGCTACCTTTGCTAGAAACCAATCCCAGCTATTTATTTTGTCAAAATCTTTATCAGTTAAGCGTTTAGAATCATGAAAATCCTCTTGTAGTCGTTTCCATACCTCAGCTACAACTGCTTTATCATATATAAAACAGTCCGACTCTGTATTTATGTAAAAACTACGATTATCAAAATTAGCTGTTCCTACATCAACACTTATATCATCAATTATTGTCACCTTTCCATGAAAAAAACCATTCCGGTATTGATAGACTTCCGCACCGGCATCCAGCATCTTTTTTAAATGCGGATAAGCAGCTTGTTTTAGTAACAGAGCGTCACTTTTAAAAGGAACAAGAATCTTTACCGTCACACCACGCCGCAATGCTTCTTGTAAACCATCCATCATTTCCTTACTTGGTACAAAATACGGCGTTGCAATGATTAATGATTTTTTAACCCCTTTTAATAATGCACCGTATTCCTGCCATAACCCTTTCCCATCTGAAAATACATATTGATACTTTGCATTTCCTTGCTGAGATGGTCCTTTGTACAAAGAAAGTTTTTCACCAGTATCCGCATACCAATCTTCTGCAAATTTCTGTTCCATATCAGTCGCTCCATCTCCTTCAATACGCAACTGATAATCACGCCATTTCCCAAATTTAGGATCCTTACCGAGATACTCCTTTCCAATGTTAAAACCACCAATGTAAGATATCTTTCCATCTATCACCGCAATACGCCGGTGGTTACGTTGATGCAATGAATAAAACAAATTCTTTAATTTAGGCTTTTTACTAAAAGTAAACTTAACACCCTTTTCTTTTAACTGCTGAATCACTTGTTTCTTCATTTTATAGCCACCTATACGGTCTACTGATAATTTCACATCCACACCGCTCGATGCTTTCTTCTCTAATAATTGTAAAAAATTACGACTCACTTCATCTTTACCAACAATATAAAAATGAATATAGACATACTTTTCTGAACGATTTATATCATCAAACAAATTTTGATACAAATCCGTTCCATTTGTATATAATTGGAAATCCCCGTATCGAATTTGTGATATTTCAAGCCCACTAGTCATTTTCTTCCCCATCTCTAAATCGATGTTCATCCATATGAATATCCCTATGATCCATAACAAAATGGATACACATTTTTTCATGGATAAAACCCTTTCTTCAAAAACAGTTATTCCTATATCTTTCCTTTTTTTCACGTTAACATACAAGAAAAATCTATATTTTCGTGATATATGTCCCTGTCAAACAAGAGTGAATTTGCATATTGTATGTTGTATCTTAAAATAAAAGGAGGAAATAACAATGGGCTTCGCACATGGAAATGGATTCGCGTTACTTGTCGTACTATTTATCCTCTTAATTATCGTCGGTGCTGCTTGCTTTTGCTAGTTAGTCACCCGAAAGAGCGATATGCAGATGAAAAAACTATAAAAGCGGACACCTAAATTTAGGTGTCCGCTTTTCATTTCAAATTACTTATAAAGTTAATAACGTTGCAATTTTCTTACTTTCTGCTTTTCGAATATGACGTTGTTGCGCACGTAAAACAGCAATTTCATGTAGTTTTTTTTCTCCCTCTGTTTCGGGAATTACATGCGGAACAGGAACTGGATTATTTTCTTTCCCAAGTGCTACAAATGTAACAAAAGATGTTGCTGCAATTCGTTTTTCACCAGAAATTAAATCTTCCGCTACTACCTTTACAAACACTTCCATCGACGTTCTCCCTGTCCAAATGACAAACGATTCATAGCTCACACAATCAGTTGAACGAACTGGATGTAAAAAATCTACCCAGTCCATTGATGCCGTTACACATTCCATTCGTGAATGTCTCGTTGCTGAGATAGATGCAATCATATCCATTTCAGCTAATATTTTACCTCCAAATAATGTGTTATGATCATTTAAATCTGTTGGAAAGACACGACTTGTTTTAAAAACTCTTGATTCATTAACTGTTTTCCCATTTGTTTCTTCCATTTCCTTCACCTCTTTAATTCATTCATAAACCTTTCATAACATGAAAACGAAATAAATACTCCCTAAATTCTCCTAGTCCCATGCATCCTATATATTAATTAATATGAAAACATTGGAACTACCCTATGCTTTTTTGTTCATCTTGTATATAAAAATTACACTAGGTGAACTATATATTAGCAATTTTCATAAATTTATGTCTATAAAAAAGAACCGATTATAATCAATCGGCTCCTCTAAATACATATTGTTCTTTCGGCTGTTCAACTTTATTCCATTTTGTTACTTCCAAAACAGGAATATTTGCATGGAATGGTTGATAAAATTCAGTTGAAATTTCACCTTCCACTTCAATCCAATCATCATTCTTCCACTCTACTCCATCTGGCTTTTTCACTAACATCCCGTATACACCTGAATCGGCTACACAATGAATAATACCAAAGCGGAATAAGAAATATTGTTCTTTCTTTGAAGAATCATCGCGGAAAACAAATCCTTTAAACGAAAGTGTCTTACCTGTAAATTCACCAGGATAATTATAAATTGTTTCCATACCTTTTAAGAAGTCTTCATCCTTCAAGGCAATATTATCTTTAGTGACGTATTCTTTTTTTCCTTTTTCCATCACACCACGATACCCTTCTTTTCCATAGTAAATACTCGTATCGGGTCTTAAAAACTGCCTTGTAATAAATGGATCTGTACTCTCTGCTTGCGCAACAGGGAAATGAAATCCTTTCGCTTTAACAATATCTGAATCTAACGTCGCAATTGGAAAGAATAGTCCTGAAATAATAGGGAAACAAAATAATGTATACGCAAAAGTTCGTTTCCACCATGTGTTTTCATCTTTTGAATGATCATGTCCACAATGACTATGATCACAACCACAACTGTGCTGATCTTTTTCCTTTTTGTGTTCCTTTTGGAAAACAACAATGATTTGAATAAGTGTTAAAAACCCTAAAATAATTGCAGCTGTTTTTGATAAATATGCGTACTTCATATTTATATACTTTGTTATATTACCTGAAATATGAAGCTGCGCAATTAAGATTGTAAATCCGAGTAAAATATATGCTCGAAACATAACCTACCACCCCATCGCATAAATGAGTAGTGAGCTTGCATAAACCACAAGTGTAACTGTAGCTATCACAACAATTACAAATTTTGTTTTAAATGTCGCAAGCATCATAAACATATTTTTAATATCCACCATCGGTCCATAAACGAGGAACGCGACAAGTGATGCTGTTGAAAATGTACTTTGGAACGAAGATGCAATAAAAGCATCCGCTTCTGAACATAGTGATAAAATATACGCAAGTCCCATCATAACAGCTGATGAAGAGAACGGTCCTTGCCCTATAGAAAGTAGTGTTGAAGTTTGTACAAATGTTTGAACTGCAGCAGCAATTAATGCTCCCATTACTAAGTATTTCCCCATTGAGAAAAACTCTTCAACCGCATGTGTACATACGTCCCACATCTTTTTACGCAAAGGACGCTTATGATCCACCTCTGGGAAATGTTCATCACGTAGTTGATGATCTTTAAACATAAACGATAATATAAGTCCAACGATAATAGCTACAATAATGGCTACAATGGAACGATACCACACCATATGCATACTACTTCCAAACGCAACATATGTTGCAAATAATACAACCGGATTAATAATTGGCCCCGTTAACATAAATGCAATTCCAGCATACGGCGGAACACCTTTCCCAATTAAACGTCTTACAATTGGAACGATTCCACATTCACACCCTGGAAACATCATGCCAAGAAAAGTAGCTAATAATACAGACAGAAATCGATTTTTGGGCATCCATTTTGCCACCATATCTTCTGTCACAAACATTTGAATGAATCCTGAAATAAATACACCAATTAGCACAAATGGTAGTGCTTCAATTAAAATTGAGATAAAAATCGTATTCATTTGCAGGAATGCCTTCGGTAACTGAAACAATTCCATGATGTATTTCCTCCATCTTTTCATTAACAATATGTAATTTTAACCTCAATTTATTATTTGAACAAGCCCTTTTCAAATCTACAAATCATGGAAATAAGTTTTTCATCAATACACATATTGTATATAAGAAACGTTTTATTACGACAAAAAAGCTGCTCTAGCGCAGTTTGGTAACTATGCTAGAACAGCTTTCATATGATTTAAAAATAACGTTTCTTCCAAAAAATAAAGGCCATTACGCAAGATAATATTGCGGATATAATCATAGCCATTAAAAAACCATGCGGATTTTCACTTAAAGGAACTGGAACATTCATTCCAAAAAAACTGGAAACCATTGTTGGCACTGATAATATGATTGTCATAGAAGTTAAAAACTTCATAACACTGTTTAAATTATTAGAAATAACCGAACTAAACGTATTCATCATACCACTTAAAATATTACTATATATTTCAGCCATTTCAATGGCCTGTTTATTTTCAATTAATACATCTTCTAGTAAATCTTGATCATCTTCATACATTTTAATAAACGTATTATTGCGCATTAACTTTTGAATAACAATTTTGTTTGCTTTTAAAGATGTTGTAAAATACACTAAACTCTTTTCAAGACCTAATAATGTAAAGATTTCTTTATTTTTCATCGACTTATTTAACTCGTGCTCTAGGTCGATTGTTTTTCGGTTAATTTGTTTTAAGTATCGTAAATAATAAGTAGAAATCGTATATAAGAGCTGCAATGCAAAACGAGTCTTTTTAAAAGTATAAAATTCTTTAATACGCTGATTAATAAATCGCTCGAAAATCGGATTTTCTTCTAAACAGATTGTAACGAAACATTCCGGCATTACAATCATACCAATTGGAATCGTGTCGTATATTGAATTTCCTTCTTCATCATGCCTTACTGTTGGAATATCAACGATAATTAATGCATTGTCATCTTCTTTTTCAATCCGAGATCGTTCTTCATCATCCAAAGGGTCTTTAATAAAATCCAATTCTACATTCAATGTTTGCACTAGAAATTGAATTTCTTCCTCTGTTGGATGGAGTACATTAATCCAACAACCTTTTTGAATTTCCTCTATTTCTTGTAGTTTTCCGTTTCGGTCTGTTAAATAAATATTTAACATACTATCACCCCGATTCTTTTTACATGTGGGAATCTACCTCACTTAAACAACAGTTTTTGAACCGCTATTTTCAGCATATGAAACAAACGTTTAAATTTCAATAGAAAATTATTTTGAAAACGCTTTTCTTCATAATTTCTTTCAAAATAGAAAAAGACAGAGATTGCTCTGTCTTTTCAAAAGCTCATGTTGCCTTTATAACATATTTAGACAGCATCCACAAGTTAAATGAAACTGAAACTGTGTAGCCTGCATATGTTGAGATAATAAAACTGGTGTAGTCAAAGTACGGCAATAATATAATATTTAGTACAATCTTTATTATAATTCCTAAGGTTAAACCTAGAACTGTTTTTTTTTGCTGATCAATCCCTTGTAACATCGCAGCAGTAACTGTAAACAATGAAAATAATATACACGCTGGTGCATAGTACCGTAAAATAACACTTCCTAAACTTGGATCATTTCCTACTCCAAATAAAAGAGTGTATATAGGTTGGGCTAATATAATCATTCCAATTGCTGCGGGAATTGTAATCCCTACAACAAGTAAATTCGTTTTCGTGAAATGCTTATATAATAATTGTTCATTTCCAGCTGTATAAGCTTTCGTCATTTCAGGAACGAGAGACATACTAAAAGCTGTTGCAACGGATACAGGAATAAGTACAACCATTTGGACAAGCCCAATTATTGCATTTATTTTTTCTGCTTCACCTTGTACGTAACCTATCTCTATTAAAAGTTTATTGATTGTAAATGTATCAATTGTTTGATACAACGGAATCGCTAACCCAACAGCAACAAATGGAATTGAATACGTAAATAGCTCTTTGTATAAAGCAAAAAAGGACTTCGTTGTCTGTGGGATACTGGCAATCTCTTTCCGTTTTAAATATTTCCGCCTTCTCATATAAAACCCTATCAAAACAGTCAATCCTGCCGCTGCCCCCATAAATGCACCAAAAGTTGAAACTCCAACCGCTAACGAAACAGACGCTTTCAAAATATGCAAAACAACAAAGCTTCCTATTAAGATTGTTAAGACACGAAAAAACTGTTCCACAACTACACTAGATGCTGACGGTCCCATAGATTGAAATCCTTGAAAAAAGCCGCGCAATAAACTCATTACTGGTACAATCAATAATGCAAAACTAACAATTCGAATATTATACGTCACAGCAGTCATACTATTACCAGTTTGATCACTTCCATCGATCACTAGCTTTGCAAGATATGGAGCTAACATATAAAGAACTAGAAATGAAACAATTCCCATAAAAACCATAAAAAACAGTCCACTTTTTAGCACCCGTTTTACTGTATGATAATCATTTAACTCATCGTATTTTGAAACCATTTTAGAAACAGCAAGTGGCAATCCCATCGTTGCAATGCTCAGCATAATTGTATATGGCCGATATGCATATGTATATAATATGTATCCACTAGTACCAACCATCGCTGTAAATGGGATAACATATATAAATCCAAGCATTTTAGATATCATCGTTGCCATCGTTAAAAATAATGTTCCACGTAAAAACGGTGATCCTTTCATTTCATTCCCCCGCTACGCTTTATTACTACACATTATGGACAACTTCTTTATTTTAGAACTGAAACGTATAAAAAAAGCCAATGAAATCATTGGCTTTAACGAACTGTTTTTCTTTTTTTCAATACCTTTAAACCGAAATAAAGAGCAATAAAGAGCACTGCCCCAATAATTATGTAATGCGTATAATCAGCTGCATATTCTTTAATATGCCGCCAATTCCCACCTAGTTTTTCTCCTAAATAAATAAAGAGAATTGACCATGGAATAATCGCAACTACTGTATATAGTGTAAAAAGTTTTAAAGGCATTTTCGCTAATCCTGCTGGTATTGAAATCGCATGGCGTACAATTGGGATGAAACGAGCAGAGAAGATTACCCCCGCACCATAACGTTTAAACCAACTTTCGGCTACATCTAAATGATGCTTGTTAATCAATAAATATTTACCATATTTTTCAACTACCGGACGCCCTCCGTAATATCCTAACCAGTATAAAAAGATTTGTGCTAATGTACCGCCAATTGTACCGGCGATTACTGCCCCAATAAAACTTATTTTATCTTGCGCAACTAAAAAACCAGCATAAGAAAGGACAATCTCACTCGGAATAATTTCAATCATTAGCCCTAAAGCAACTCCAAAGTATCCTAAACTTGCGAAAAATTGCAATAACTGCTCTATTAAATTTGCTAACATTTGCTTTTCTATCTCCTTTTCTGCTTACATACCTTCTTATTATCCCACAAAGATTTATGCATGCCAATATATTCCTCATTCTTTACCCAAAATATGTACAATTCATTATAAATATACCAGGCACGAATAGAAAGAAAAAGAGATTTATACGCTGTGAATGATCCCTGGACTATGACCTGCATGTGCTTGAGGAAGGGGACTTCTGTTGGAGTACTGTTAAACTATCTTTATTCTTATCTTTACATATTTTCTTAATCAAGTAAGGAGCTTTTATTCCTATCTTTCATACAGGCAAACATCTCTCTAATTTGCCACTCTGTATTTCTAGCAGTCGATAACTCTGGGATTTCTTTTTCACCAAAAAAGGTCACTTCTTCTGTTTCAATACTTGTTTGTTTTTCGCCCCCAACAATTTCACAACCAATAAATATTTTATATACATGCATTGCTGATGGTGATGGATAATGTTTTTCTTTATCAAATACTGCTAATAATCGAAAATGATCAACTTTATAACCCGTTTCCTCCCACACTTCTTTTGCTGCCACTTCTGTTGGCGTATAGCCAACATCTGCCCAGCCACCTGGAAGAGCCCATTTCCCGTCACTTTTTTCTTTCACAAATAATAATTTTCCATCCTGATACACGACAGCCCGAATATCTACTTTTGGTGTTTGATAACCCATTTCATTGGCAAATAATCTCTCTACCACTTCCCAATCTGTCTTCGTATAATGAGACATCATCGTAACTGAAAGATCACGTAATTGTTGAAAACGTTCCATATCATACACATCTTTTGAATACATTAAACCAGCCTGAGCAATGGCTTGTATTTGTTTTACCCAATCGATCCATTTCACTTCCATATTCTCACCATCCTCAAAATATACGGTTTTAACTTTTGTTTACAGCACCTAAACAAATCGTAACTTATTCACATGAAATTTAAAAGGGAATCAATTGTTTTCATAAAGATCTAAGCATTCATACTTTTTATCTAAAAGGAAAGATTAAATCTATTATAAATGAAAAAGAGATTGACTAGGTATCAATCTCTTTTTCATTTATAATAGTTCATGTAAATACTTGTGTACATATTGACTCCTATTATTTATATATCGAAAGATAATATCTGGTTCTTGATCAAAAATATCTACTTTCTCTTTCATATAGGGATCCTGAATCAAGTAAGGACGAATTGCTTCACACATTCTCTCTACTTTCGGTTTTATAAACGAAACTGTAAATTTCTCTTCCAAAATTTCTTCAAGAATGCTACGGTATTGCTTTCGAAATACCGGTATATCGAGAATTCTAGCACTCAACGTATTATATCCTTGAATTCGGATATACTCATGGTTTAGCCGCCTTCCTTCTACATCACGGCCCCATGTCGCATCATAATCCCACGGTATCACTTCAAATAAATTCGTTTCATCATTATGATACAGTGCATAGTTATGAACAAATCCGTCAAAGTTTTGAGTCAAAATAACACCTGCTAGCCACCGCAAATATTTGTCAACATCAAGGTAATTTATAATTTCTTTTTCATATTTTTCTCGTGATAGTACATTTGCCTGATAAACGAATTCACTAAGCTGTTCTTCACTATGTTCATTCGCACATTTAAACTCATAGCCTGCAGATAGGTTTGTTTTAACATCTTGATCACGCTCACTTATTAAAGAAAAATTCGCATCATCATCAATCGCATAATAAATTGACCCACTCGGTAATTTACGGCTTTTCAAAAAGTTTTCATCAACAGATTCTAATTGTAAATATACACCTTGAATTTGACCATTAATCTTGATAAAAACATGCTGGGATTTTGGCGAAAGTACACCAATATCACTAAAAAAGTCAAGCGATAATTTATTTCTTATAAGTGATGGATCCTTAAACTCAGAATTCAAATGAAACTCTTTTACCCCTTGAAATTGTTTCGGCTTATAGAACATAACATGATATGATTTTTTATCAAATTCTCGAATATGTGCTCCCCGGTATACAATGTCAATATCATACTTTCTTTTCCCATATGTTAATTTAGCAGGCACTGGACTATCAGACCAAATGTCCTTCTTTAATTCAACAAGATACATCGGATGAATAAAAAAATCATAAGAAGGCAACATTCTTCCCCCATCCCTTCTTTTTTTCTCCATTTAATGTATGCTTATTACTTTGTCCATGTCCATATATCCGCTATATGCCTATTTCTATTAAAATCTAAACTCCTGCCTCATGCAGAAGAGATTCTCTCTTCATATCCTGATTAATGTAAAAGGAATACCTGTTCATTTTATTTAGAGATAAGGGGGATTTCTATGAAACGCGATATTCAAAAAGCTGTTGAAGAAATCAAAAGTGCAGGGATGGAAGAGTTTTTACATCAAGATCCAAGTACTTTTGATTGTGACGATGATCATTTTTCTGGCCACAAATGTACAACAGGCCGTAAGCATACGACATGTCGTAAACACACAAAATGCCGTAAGCATACAACATGTCGTAAACACACAACATGTCGTAAACGCACAACAGGCCGTAAACGCACAACATGCCGTAAACGCACAACATGCCGTAAACACACAACATGCCGTAAACACACAACATGCCGTAAACGCACAACATGCCGTAAACGCACAACATGCCGTAAACGCATAACATGGCGTAAACACACAACATGCCGTAAACACACAACATGGCGTAAACACACAACATGGCGTAAACACACAACATGGCGTAAACACATAACATGTCGTAAACGCACAACAGGCCGTAAACCTACAACAGGCCGTAAACCTACAACAGGCTGTAAAAAAAGAAAAAAATGCGATCACTTCTGGTTTAGAAAACGTAATTGCTAATTCTTTATCCCTTATTGTTAACAGTAAACGTAAAAAGATCGCTCTATTGCGGTCTTTTTATACTTGCTGAAAATGACTTATATCGGCAAACTGTTTAACACTAGCCTCTTTTCCTTCAAATTCAATGATACTTAAGCTCGCACTATGCATAAATGGATCATCCCACACTCTTTCAACAGAAAGACCAGTAAAATGTCCCACAAGTAATTTTGCAGCTGCTGCATGAGATACGATTAAAATACTTTCCCCTTTATGTTTTTCTAAAAGAAGGTTTACTCCTTCTATCACCCGACTATGCACATCATAGAAATTTTCGCCTGATGTTGAACAAAAACGATGTGGCTCATTCCAAAACGTATGTACTTCCTCTGGGTACTGCGCTTCCAAATCCACAAGCATTTGCCCTTCCCAGATCCCCATATTAATCTCATAAAAGTTCTCATCAGCTATAATTGGAATATTCCGCTCTCCTTTTATTAACTCTGCCGTATGCATTGTTCTCCCGCTTGGACTACTATATATCGCATGAAGTGGTATATCCTTTATATGATCCCCTAACTGCTTTGCCTGTAATATCCCTTTTTCGGTTAAATTAGAATTTTTTCTCCCTTGCATACGCTTTGCCACATTCCACTCTGTTTCTCCATGACGTGTTACATATAAAGTCGTTTTCATTCGTTTTCTTCCCCCTCATCAAATTGGTCGTAATTCCCATGGTTCCAATGTTCCTAAAATACAATCGCTTTGCTTACTCTGAATTCCTGCTATAACTCCATCAGTAATCTCTTCATGAGTCAACCACCTTGAATGTTCACCTTGTAAAATAAACCCTAATAAAATTCTATGATAATTACAGAAAGCACTTCCTATTTTTTGACGTTCCAATCGAGATGCACTACTCCCTAATATATGAAACAAACTATAGGATTTAGAATGTAATTCAATTTCTTCACAAATTACTTGAAGCGCCTTTTTAGCAGTTGTATGTACCCAAGCTACGACTAATGTGATAGGTCCATTTTGTTTAATCGTGTCTTTAATAGATTGTTTCAAAGCATCGCTATCATGGTAATCAAGAGAAATACATGTAATATTTCTTGAAGCATTACATGTATTTTTTACATCTTCTAACCTATTCCTATCTCGTCCAATAACAGAAACATAAAACCCTTGATTACAAAGCCAAACGGACACTTTCTTCAGCATCCCTGTCCCTCCAATAACGAGAGCATGCATGCTCTTCCCATCCCCCTTTATTTCATCAATAAAATTTCATATGTGGTTTTGCTTCCTTATAATACTTTAAGCGATCCTGCAGTGTACCTGAATGAAACTCAAACTTATGTCCATCTGGATCAATAAAATAAATAGACTGACAATCTCTTACATCACGTTCTCTTCCTTGTAAAATATGAACTTTATTCTCCTCTAATCGCTTTAATAGTCGATCAAAATCCTCTTGTTTAACAGAAAATGCAAGATGTGTATATGACTGATGAATTTCATTTCGTGCAATATCTGCTTCTTCATTGAGTGCCACCCACACTCCACATATATCAAAATATGCGAGTTTTCTTCCTTTTACTATTAACTTTCCCTCTAATACTGTTTCATAAAATTGAATAGATCTTTCTAAATCTGAAACCGAAAAACAAAGATGATTAAAGCCATTTATCAACATAAGTCCTCCTTACAAAAAAAGAGATGAGCAAAAATTCGCACATCTCTTATTATACTATTTTTTTGTAATATACGCCCATTTATAACTAAAATCGCCGCCGAATGTATGATTTGCAATTCCTTTTACATATGTTTTTTCTAAATATGCTGTACTTTGCTGATAAGTAGGTGAAATCGCTGTATCTTCTCCAATTAAGATTTTTTCAGCTTCTGCAAGTGCTTTCCAGCGCGCTGCATCATCTTTTAACAACTCACCTTTCGATTTAGCAACTAGGTCATCATATTTCGGATTTGAATACGCCATTTCATTAAATGTACTTCCTGTAATAAACATATCAATATACGTCATTGGATCTGGATAATCTGGGCCCCATGCTGATAGTGAAAACTCATATTGTAATTTCTTCTCTAAATCTAATTTCTGTTTATACGGTTGTTGTTTCAAATTCACTTTAATTCCAGGTAAATTTTTCTCAAGCTCTTCTTTAATAAAGTCGCCAACTTTTTTCCGGCTACCATTATCATCGTTTAGTAATTCTACCGTAATTGTATCTTGACCCAGTTCTTTTTTCGCTTCTTCCCATAACTTTTTCGCTTTTTCCGCATTGTCTTTACTATCACGGAAGTTTTTATTTACAGTACGAAAATCTTTTCCATCCGGACCTGTTGTGAATTTTTCTGGTACTAAGAAATATGCTGGTAATGAGCCATCATTTAAAATGACATTTGCAATACCTTTTTTATCATAAGCTAAATCAATTGCTTCACGCACTTTTTGATTTTTAAATGTTGCATTTTGTTGATTAAAACGTAAGAAATACATACGCGGATCTAGTTTCGTTTTGAATTCATCTGGCTTATTCTTTTTATATTTATCAACAAACTCTGAAGTTAAAATTACGCGGTCCGCTTGATCATTATCATATAGGTTCACACCTGTGCTCGTTTCTTTTACGACACCGACATTAATTTCTTCTAGTTTTACAGTATCTTTATCCCAATAATTTGGATTTTTCTTTAATTGATAGCTTTGCTCATGCTTCCATTCACTTAACGTAAATGGTCCATTGTATAAAATTTTATCAGCTTCTAATGCATACTTATCACCTTGTTTTTTTACAAACTTCTCATTTAAAGGGAAGAATGTTGGAAATGATGTAAGATCAAGAAAATATGGAGTTGGTTGTTCTAGTTCTACCACTAGTGTCTTATCATCCTTTGCTTTTACACCTAGCTGATCAAGTGGTAGTTCCCCCTTATTAACTTTTTGAGCATTTTTTACATCAAATAAAATGAATGCGTATTCAGCTGCTGTTGCTTTATCAAGCGCACGTTGCCAGCCATATACAAAATCTTGTGCACGAACTGGCTCACCATTCGACCACTTTGCATCTCGTAATTCAAAAGTATATGTTTTCTTATCTTCACTAATCTTCACATCTTTTGCCATACCTGGAGTTCGCTTGTTATCTTTATCTAATCGATATAAACCCTCCATTGCATTTACAAATACTCGAAATGATACGGAATCTGTTGATTTTGATGTATCCATCGAAGGAATTTCTGCTGTTTCTAGTAAGTTTAGCACTTGTTTATCGGCCATCCCCTTACCTGTTTCTTTCTTCGTTGTCGATGCTTTCTCCCCATTCCCGCAACCTGCAACGAACATACTTGTTGATAATGCAAGTGCAGCAAGCGTTGAAACTTTTTTCTTCATTATTCCTTCCCCCAATCTGTATGTATACAATAAAGCATGTATAATATTATTATACAAAAAATTCTGATTATTTTAAATATTTTTCTTTCCTAAAATAAAAAAAGAAATGAATGTAAAAGCTGCTCCATCTGCTTTTACATTCATTTCTTATAACATTTCTTTTTTTTCATCTTTTTGTAATCCGTCATCCAACTCAAAAAGATCTTGCGTACGAAACACATCTTCCATCATTTTCAAAAACTCTTTTTCACCTTGGGGCTCACCGTTAACTGTAAGAGAATAGGGTTCAATTTCATGCAACCTGTAATCGACAACAAATTGAATGATAATTTTTTGTCTTGTCATACCATGATTGTATCCATGAAATTCTACTAATTCCAATCCATCTCCCCCGCGGTAATAAACCCAGGTTGGTTGCTTAAAATGCTGTTCAAAAGATTCCCCAATAGAAAAAAAAGGATACTCATAAAGGGAACTTGCTCGTACTTTTTGAATAACATCTTGATCTGTAGGAAAGAAAAAGTGACTCATGAATATACTAGCAGCTGTCAAAATTGTAACAATAGCCGCTCCCATTTTACTTGTTCCTCCACTATCACGGATGAGATAACGCTCAACATCTCCATTCGTTACCCCTCTTGCTTTTATCCGGTATATTTTCCGCTCAGCAAATCGATAATATAACCCATTTGCAAAAATTCCGACCCCTATCATCATTAAAATGAGCAATAAAAAGGTAAGGGGAACCATGTTAATAATGGGGAGTGCTACATTGAATCCCATATAGTATGAAAATGCATCACAAGCTACTAATAAAATTACAAATAAACAAGCAGGTAAGTAATATTTTCGATAACCAAACCATCCGACATTGAAAATAGCAGCCCATCCATTCCAGCTCCACCTTGCTATTCGTTTCTTTTCTTTGTCCCATTTTCTTTTATAATATGGATAATGTGCTCCCACATATTGTTCCATATTTTTTTCAATTGGTGAGGTCTCCTCTTTTGTTCCATTATGTAAAGTTTGCTGACAATCTTCACAATTAAATTGACCTTCAGGACAAGGATTCCCACAATTTATACAACGCAAAATAATCCCTCTTTCCCTGATTTATCCCCTACTTATACTTCTGTTGTCCAGCATACTAAAAAATTCAGCTATTTAACAAGATGATTCCTCCCCGCAAATAACAGGTTAAACCATTCGTATGAAACATAGAAATACTTACTTTCTACTAGACTTTGTTATCCTCTAAGCAATGAAAACTACTATCTCCATTTGAAAAGAGTTTTATCTTATTGCAAAATCCCCTCATGTTTCAATAACCATTCTTTTCGCCATAGACCACCTGCATATCCAACTAACTTTCCACTTTTTCCAATTACACGATGACACGGAACAATAATAGAAATCGGATTGCGACTATTCGCTCCTCCTATTGCACGCACCGCCTTTGTGTTACCAACCTTTTCTGCAATATCCAGATAGGAAGCATTCACTCCATATGGAATCGTATAAAGTGCATCCCAAACACTCTTTTGAAATGGTGTTCCAACCGCTGACAGTGGTACTGTAAATTCAGTTCTCTTTCGATTAAAATATTCATCTAATTCAGCGAGGCACTGTTCTACAATTTGATTTTTATTCTCTTCTTTCCGTTCCTCTACAAAAATAACAGAAGTAATTCCTTCATCATTTGCAGTAATTTCAAGCAAACCTATTTCGCTTTCATAATAAGCTCGGTACATGCCCCTATCCCCCAATTTAATTTATTTCAATAATTGTAACATAAATGTACAAAATTTCGGGAATAAGCGTTTCATTATGGAAACAAAAATGATGATGATACAATAAAGGAAACTACAATAAGGGGGAATAAATATGGACTATCAGCTTTTTTCACCTTATACGATTAAAGATGTTACATTAAAAAATCGTATTGTTATGTCACCGATGTGTATGTACTCTTCAGAAAACGAAGATGGAAAAGTGACAAATTTCCATCATATCCATTATGCGTCTCGCGCAGCTGGTCAAGTAGGCCTTGTTATGCTTGAAGCTACAGCTGTTGTACCTGAAGGACGTATTTCTAATAAAGATTTAGGTATATGGAATAATGATCATATTCCAGGGTTACAAAAAACGGTGTCCCTCATCCATGAAAATGGGGCAAAAGCAGCTATTCAGTTAGCCCATGCTGGTCGAAAAGCTGAATTACATACAGACTCTGTAGCACCCTCGGCTATTGCATTTAATGATACAATGAAAACCCCAATAGAAATGAATAAACGGCTAATCAAAAAAACAATTTCTGCTTTTCAAGATGCCGCATGCCGTTCCAAACAAGCAGGATTCGATATTATTGAACTCCACGCGGCTCACGGCTATCTCATTAATGAATTTCTCTCTCCATTATCTAACAAACGAACTGATGAATATGGCGGATCACCTGAAAACCGTTACCGTTTCTTAAAAGAAATCATTGATGCTGTAAATGAAGTTTGGAATGGTCCTTTATTCGTTCGTATTTCTGCAAATGACTATCATCCTGAAGGATTAACAGTCCATGACTATGTTCAATTTGCAAAATGGATGAAAGAACAAGGTGTAGATGTAATTGATTGTAGTTCTGGGGCTGTTATACCTGCACAAATCGACGTTTACCCTGGCTATCAAGTAGAGTATGCAAATCATATAAAAGGACAAGCACACATTGCGACAGGCGCAGTAGGATTGATTACAAGCGGGATACAAGCAGAAGAAATTTTAGCAAATAATGAAGCGGACTTAATCTTTATCGGTCGCGAGTTACTTCGCAATCCATATTTTCCAAGAACAGCAGCTAATGAACTTGGATTTGAATTACAAGAGCCCCACCAATATCAACGTGCTCGTGGTAAAATAGCCCCGACTCGCCGCTAATACACAATAATGAAAACGAGAAGGACTCCCCTTCTCGTTTTCATTATTCCATCATTGTAATCTCTGTAGAATTATAAATATGGACACCAGATTCTTCACGTAGTGCCACTAAGTACATCCCTTTTGCAACCTGCTCGGCTGTAATCGGCTTATACTTTTTTAAAGTACCATTAAATACAAATGGCAAAACACCAGATATCTTCTCAGCCATTCTTTCTCCAAAACGAAATTCTTCTCGATCTCCTAGCAATAGTGATGGTCTAAATATATGAATCCCACCGATTACTAACTTTTGAAGTTCCTCCTCCATCTTCCCTTTTACTTGTGAATAAAAGAAAAGTGATTTTGGATTAGCACCCATAGAAGAAATAACAAGAAAATTTTGTACACCTTGTTTTTCTGCTAAACAGGCCGCTCGTAATGTATATTCATAGTCTACTTTTTTAAAATTCGCTTTCGTTTTCGCTTTCTTAATTGTTGTCCCAAGACAGCTAAAAACATCATCAACAGCAAAAAATTCTTTATACTCTTCTAATATAGAAAAGTCAACTTGTTTCTGCTGTAACTTTTCATGTTCCCATTGCAGTGGCTTTCTTACAAAAACCATAACCGAATCATAGTAATCTGAGTCAAGTAATAGCTGCGTCACTTCTTGTCCAACTAAACCACTCGCACCGAGTACTAAGGCTGTTCTTTTATTCATTTATCTTTATACCTCTTTATCTAATTTTATACCGTCCAAACAGGCAGTACAAATCCTATTTCTAGGAGTTTCCTTTTTCTTATTCTATCATAAGTAAAGCACTATGCGTGATGCAAGTGCTTTACTTACTCTTCTCTCCTTTTTTCTCTGTTGGTAGCTTGGTTATTATCCTAGAGTCACCTAGATTACTTATTAATGTCTTGAGGAAAATCAAAACACATGTTAATGGCAAAACTACTGCTAGTACCAATAAGATTGCTTCCATTATGTAATCCAATTACTCATCCCCTTTTCATACCCTCTACCTCAATATATGAAAGGAGTGTTGTCACATATGCGACATTCATAAAAATTAATACTGTTCTTTTTGACAACTTTATAACAAAATCAAATCGGAATGATTATTATTTATTGCAACTTTCGTAAAGATGTATTATACTAAGTTCGCAACTTAAAACGTAATTATTCCGTTTTATAAAAAAAAGATATTTTTTCTCTTATTTTGGAGAAAATAAAATTGGAAAAGAAAGAAAAGAGGAGAATTACATGAAGAAAAGGTTAATGGTATTTTCTTTTATACTTATTTTTACATTAATTTTTGCTGGGTGTGCCAGCAAAAAAGACGGAACTGCAAAAAAAGATGGAAAACTTTCTGTATATACAACTATTTTTCCACTTGCTGATTTCGCTAAAAAAATCGGTGGTGACTATGTAAATGTTGAAACAATTTATCCACCTGGCGCTGACTCTCATACATATGAGCCAAGTCAAAAACAAACGGTACAAGTTGCGAAGGCAGACCTATTCGTATATAACGGCGCGGAATTAGAGCCGTTTGCAGAAAAAATGGAAAAAACATTAAAAAAAGAGAACGTAAAAGTTGTTAATGCATCTAAAGGTTTCGATCTTATCGCTTCATCAGAAGAAGAGCATGAGCACGAGGAAGGTCATAAAGAAGAAGAAAATCACCATCATGACAAAGACCCACACGTGTGGCTTGATCCTACACTCGCGATGAAGCAGGCTGAAAAAATTAAAGATGCACTCGTAGAATTGCAACCAGATCATAAAAAAGAATTTGAGAAAAACTTCGCCGCCCTACAAACAAAGTTCACTGACTTAGATGATCACTTTAAATCTGTTGTTTCAGAGGCAAAAACGAAAGATATTTTAGTTTCTCACGCTGCATATGGATATTGGGAAAAACGCTATGGCTTAAAACAAATACCAGTTGCTGGCATCTCCGCTTCTGATGAACCATCACAAAAAGAACTTGCTAACATTACAAAAACAGCAAAAGAGCATGGTTTAAAATATATTTTATTTGAAACATTCTCTACTCCAAAAGTAGCAGAAGTTATTCAAAAAGAAACAGGAACGAAAATTTTACGTTTAAATCACCTTGCTACTATTTCTGAAGATGATGCAAAGAAAAATAAAGATTACTTCACATTAATGGAAGAAAACGTGAACACTTTAAAAGAAGCTACAAACTAAATTTATATTTCCTTTCAGACAGTTGAAACATATTCAACTGTCTTTTTTCATATTCAGCAGCTTGACTTCAACAAAATAACAAGTAAAATTATCCATATTAGTTTTAAAGATATACTATGTTATGAAAGCGAGTTGGAACTATGAATCTTCACATTTGTGAAGTAACAGCAAATAATTGGCGTTCAGTCGCTGCTTTAGACGTAGCAAAGGAGCAGCAGCAATTTATTGAAAGCAATGCATTTTCTTTAGCGGAATCCCTATATGAAGAAAACGGAACGTCAGTAGGCTTATATGATGGAGAAACACTTGTTGGCTACGCAATGTATGGTTGGTATTCAAAAAAAGATGATAGCGTATGGCTAGATCGTTTTATGATTGATTACCATTTTCAAGGAAATGGCTATGCGAAACGTTTTCTCCATCTGCTTATCCAGTATTTACAACAAAAATTTCAATGCAAAAAGATTTATTTAAGTCTTCATCCAGAAAACAAACTAGCAATGAAACTATATGAGTCTTTCGGTTTTCACTTAACTGGTGATATAGACGATGAAGGACCAGTTGTTGGTGTTGTAATGGAATTACGGATAAATGAAAGTATAAGCCTGTGAAAACAGGCTTTTTATTATTTTCTACTAATCTTTGTTTATTAATAGAAGAACAAGATGGTCATGTTTCCTATTCTACCTCCGCATCAAAAATATAATTGTTTCACTTTTTTTCATTAACTAAAGATGTAATGCTAAACATTTACCGTACAATAATGTCCTTTTTTCTACAAAGTAAACACTACTACTTTTAATAACTATACTCCAAAAGAATAAAAACAATCTTTCAGCGAAAATATATGTACATATATGCAAAATCAGTAGTAAATGGAGGGTTTGTTTTGAAAATATTCAAGTTCTTATTCGTAAGTCTTTCTGCTATTTTAATCATGCTTAGCAGTAATAGCTTCCATATCCCAGCAGAAGCTAAAATAGAGACAGATATTGATGTAATACGTCAAAAACCAATTACGTTTGTACTCGTTCACGGCGCTTGGGGAGATTCTAGCTATTGGGATAAAACAGCTAATGAGTTGAAACAAATGGGACATAAAGTATATACTCCTACCTTACCTGGGCATGGAAAAGATACGAATAAAGCTGTAAAACACACTGATTATGTCAAATCAGTAGTCAACTATGTGAAGGAAAGAAACATAACGGATTTTGTTCTTGTTGGTCATAGTTTTGGTGGTACTGTTATTTCAAAAGTTGCCGAACAAATTCCAGATCGAATCCACAGACTTGTCTTTATGAATGCATTTGTTCTAGCAAATGGAGAAAGTGCAGCTGATGAAATCCCAGCCGAAGGAAAAACGCTTTGGACCGAGCTTGCGAAAAAATCGAAAAATAATGCTATCCAATTGCCTTTTCCTATTTGGCGAGAAACCTTTATGAATAATGCTAATCTCGACTTAGCGAAAAAAATTTACGAAACTGTTACACCAGAACCAGCTGGACCACTTTTTGAAAAGCTGGACCTTACGAAATTTTATCAATTAAATATTCCAAAAAGTTATTTCTATTTAACTGAAGATATGGCAGTTCCACAAGGTAAAGATTCAGGATGGCACCCTCACATGTCAAATCGCCTTGGATTATTTCGTTTAGTAACTACACAAGGTGATCACATGACTATGTTTCATGCTAAACCAGCAATTGTCGCGAAGAAATTAGTTGAAGCCGGCAGAGATTAATAACAAAAATAAGCCTGCTAAATTAGCAGGCTTATTTTACGCACTCTTTAAAATGTTCTTGGAACCATTCTTTATTAATATCTTTCCCGATAAAGACCACTTCACTCACGCGCTCTTCTCCCTCTTGCCACTCTCTATCGTAAGAAGCAGCAAATAGTGTATGAACACCTTGAAAAACAATACGGCAATCTACTCCATCGATCGATAGAATTCCTTTATATCGATATAAATACTCTCCTAACTCTTGAACTACAGCTGACATCCATTCGTTTAACTTTTGCAAATCTAACGGCCGCTCTTCACGTAATACAAATGATTTTACACCTTCTAAATGATGATGCTCTTTATGTGGATAAATCTCTAATGTATCACGCGTTTTAAACGTTTGAATTTCTAACAAGACCGGTATATCTACTTCACAATTTGTCGTTGGGATTAATTTTGCTGTTGGATTAATCCCTTGTAATTCAGTAAGGAGTTCTTTCTCTTCTTCCTCTCCAACTAAATCTAATTTATTTACTAAAACCATATCTGCAAAAGCAATTTGTTCTTTCGCTTCTAGCCCTTTTTCAAAATGTTTATGTATATGATAACTATCTACCACTGTCACAACACCATTAATTTTGTATGCTGACTGAATAACTGGATCTAAAAAGAACGTTTGGATAATCGGCCCTGGGTTTGCAAGACCTGTCGTTTCAATCACTAGACCATCAAAATCCATTTTCCCTTCTGCTTTTACATCCAATAACTGTTTTAAAGCAACAAGTAAATCTTCACGCACTGTACAGCATAAACAGCCATTTGTCATTTCCATAATTTCTTCTTCTACATTCATAATTAATTGATTATCGATGCCAATTTGCCCTATTTCATTTACGATAACCGCTAATTTCTTTCCATGTTCTTCCGATAAAATACGATTTAATAATGTTGTTTTCCCCGATCCAAGAAAACCAGTTAAAATTGTTACTGGAATCATTTCGTACATCTCCTTATAGCTATATCTTCGTACATTATACCATACAGATAAAGTGAAACTTCCATCAGTAGGGTTTTTCTTCATCCCCCACCTATCTTCCTCGTTTCGCTCTTACTCTTGAGGTGGGGGCTTACTGCCCGTTAATGCGAGGTAAAATCGTTTTTTACAACAAAGACATATTCATTGTAAGTACAGTCCAATAACTATATAATAGTACCGAACAAGAAAGCCTTTTCAAAAATATCATCATTCATCAAGGGGGTCTACTCAAAATGGAACGAATTCAAATGGCTAATAACCTTGAATTCTCTCGTATCATTCAAGGATTTTGGCGTTTAGCAGAATGGAATATGCCAAAACAAGAATTACTTTCTTTTATCAAAAATTGTATGGAGATGGGGATTACAACTTTTGACCACGCCGATATTTATGGAGGATATACGTGTGAATCATTATTCGGGGAAGCATTACAATTACAGCCTTCTTTACGTGATAACATGCAAATTGTCACAAAATGTGGAATCGCTCCCTTATCTCCGAAGTTTCCAAAGCGATATGTCGCTCACTATAATACAAGTACGAAACATATTGTAAAAAGCGTGGAACAGTCACTACAAAACTTACATACTGATTATATTGATTTGTTACTGATTCATCGACCTGATCCATTTATGGACCCAAGTGAAGTGGCAGAAGCTTTCACACGTGTAAAACAAGAAGGAAAAGTCCGTCATTTCGGTGTATCTAACTTTTTACCGTCTCAATTTAATATGCTTAGCTCATACTTAGATTTCCCGCTCATCACAAACCAAATTGAAGTATCTGCGATGCAGCTTGAACATTTTGAAAAAGGTACAATCGACTTATGCCAAGAAAAAAGAATTAGCCCTATGATTTGGTCTCCTCTTGCTGGTGGAGAAATCTTTACAGGACAAAATGAACGTGCTGTACGCTTACGCAAAACTTTACAAAAAGTCGCAAATGAACTGAATGCTGATGGCATCGATATTGTCATGTATGCATGGCTACTTGCTCATCCAGCGAAAATGATGCCAATCGTTGGCTCTGGTAAATTAGATCGCGTGAAGTCAGCTATCGCTGCAACAAAACTTACATTAGATCGTCAGCAATGGTTTACCATCTTTGAAAGTTCGAATGGACATCCCGTACCTTAATGTGCTAGCACATTATAGTAGGTATTGAATACCCCACTCCTTTTTATGTTATAATTGCCACAAAAAGGATATCCATTAATGAATAACTCAAATAAAAATTACTCTTGGAAATTATTCGAAATTTGGTTATCTATTCCAAGAAGTGCACGACTTGCATTCTTATGGGCTATTATTTTAGGAGCTTCCTATTTAGGATGGGTAAAAATCATTAAACAGTTCTTATAATGACTAAAACTTAATTAATAATACAATTCAAAAAGAAGAGCTAATACATTATAGCTCTTCTTTTTCATACCTGCTTCTTGTCATCGCAAACACACATGTATCCCTGAGTCCCTTGCCATCTACTGCTACACTGCTGCTTTCTAAAATCCCTTCTAATTTAAAACCTAGCCTCTCAGGTATCGCTCTACTTTTTACATTTCGTAAATCACAGCGAATCTCTATCCTGTTTGCCTTTAACTCAGAAAAAGCATAATCCATAATACCTTGCGCAGCTTCTGTCATATAACCTTTTCCACCAAAGCGCGAATCTATCCAGTATCCAATTTCAAATCTTGGTATCTCCCAATTAATACGATGCAATCCAGCAGAAGCTACAAATTCGCCTGTGTCTTTTAAAAATACTAGTAATCTCAAATCTTCACGTTGTAAAAATTGAATATATGATCTTCTTATACTCGCTTCGATTTCTTCTTCTGTTTGTTCTTTTTGAGCAAAAGTCATCCAAGGTTTTAATTCTTCTAACGATGCATTGATAGCTTCATATACTGCCTTTCCATCCCCTGGTTTTGGCATTCGAATGAGAAGCCTGTCTGTGTAAAATTCAGAAGGAAAATCAAGTAATAATGGATTCATTACAAACACTCCCTATTGTTCTTTTATATATAATAACATTTAACACTATATATAAATACAAATTAAAAAACGGCATAAAGTCTTTCTTTTTCAGATGGAAGAGAGCATCCGACCATGCATAGAAGCGGTCAAATCCTTTTCCTGCCCCATGCCCAGTGAAAACAAAGAGAGAAAACAAGTGCAAGTCACTTTTTTCTCCGTAGCAGCGACTTATATAATAAATAACTTTTCTGAACTTCACTTATTTTCAAACCAAATTCATACATACCTATCTCTAATTATATTCGTCACGACACTTTCCTTCCTCTTACTATTAATACTCATACAATCAATTGATTCACCTCTACAGCTGTACGTATTCCAGACTCAATTGCGCCTTGTATCCACCCATGATAAAGTGTTGTATGGTCTCCTGCAAAATATATTTTCCCCTCGGGTTTTACAATAGCTGGCTGCAGTTCTGTTTCTTGACCCGCTTGAAAAATCGCAAACCCTCCTAATGCATACGGGTCCAGTGTCCAATTTTTTGCTACTCCTGACATAAATTCATCATATACTTGACCACCTAATATAGTCGCTAAGTTTTGTAATGTATAATAAATACGATCACCTTTCGACAATCCATCCCATAATAATGCATCGTACGACCATGTATAGCTCCCAAGCATCATAGCCGGTCCCTTAGTCCCAATACCATGGCTTGGATAATACGCATAGCGAATTGGTAAATCTGTAATAATCCTCCCCCCTAATTGACCCTGTTCTTCCCAAAAGCGACTTTTAAATTGAATTCCTATTTTAGTAGCCGCCATATAATGTAGTTCACGAATTGCTCTCCACTTTTCATGTGATACAGAATCAAATGGATCAATTTCAACAAATCGCATTGTGGAAAATGGAATTGTAATAATAACTAAATCACCTGTTATACTGCTATATCCAAATGTCTCTTCATGTCTGCAATATGCTGTCACACCTTTATCATGTTGTTGAAGCTTCATTAATTTTTGATTGTAAATAATATCTCCCTTTAACTGCGGCAAAAAAGATTTTGGCAATTTATCATTGCCCCCACTAATTTCACAAAAACCACTTTCTTGCTGCAAAATATATATAAAACGTAACGTTTCAACAAATGATCTTTCTAAAAATCCTTCTAAATCTAAAAGTACACCAATCATCTCAATTGCTACTGGTGAAAAATACGTATTATATTGATAAGGATGATATTTTAAAAACTGTGCTGTTGAATACTTCCCAAAGTCTTTTTCAACAATTCCCCAATTTTTATCTGGATTTCTTTTAATGAAATCAATAATTGGCTGCACTGCTAACAATAATAATTCTTCAGATGTTTTTCCTTCTTCATTCATCACTACTGGATATCTTAAAATACTTGGATTTTTCTCGTATTGTTGTAATGTCGTTTTTCTACCATTCACATAAATAATATCCGTCTCATTTCGATTAATAAAGGGGGTCACTTGTAGCCCGAACTTTCTTATATAAGCCATCGTTAATGTATGTATATATGGAATGCGCATTGCTCCAACATCTAAATATAATCCGGTGTCTTCCATTCTAATAGTCTCAATTCGGCCTCCTATACGGTTATTCGCTTCTAAAATTTTTACATGATGTCCTGCGCTTTTAAGTAAGGATGCTGATACTAAACCAGCCATTCCAGCACCAATTACAATGATTTGTTTTGGCTCTACTGTTTTCGGTAATCCCTTATCAATAATTCCCACCATTTCATCAGTTGTGACATGGGATTGTGTATGCACTCGCATCATTCCACCCCTTACTTTGAAAATACAAAACAGTGATTCTCTGAATTGTATTCATGAGTATAGTAGAACAACACATTTTTCTGAATATTCACTAATAATTCACAGAGATTTGCTCTCATCATCCCTTTCTTATCATATAATGAAGATATAGATAGGAAATGTAAGGAAGGGATTGATAAATATGAAACGTACTTACGACTATCCTGAAACAAAAAAACATTTGGAATTGAAAAAACAACTACTATGCAAAAAATTATTGGATGTAAATTTAAGTGAAGATGATCGTAATCAAATTAAGATGGAAATCGATAACTACGAATATATTTTAACATTAGTGGAAATGAATCATTATGAACGTGGAATTTCTCATAACAAGCGGATGTGAAAGCATTCGCTTTTTCATGTGAGCATTTCTTTACGCATTTTTCGTAAGTAAATATATAATAGAATGTACATTAAGATAGAGAGGTATTTTCTATGATTAAACTAAGTGTATTAGATCAATCCCCTATTTCCGATGGCAGTACAGCAACTGAAGCTTTTTCCAATACAGTAACACTTGCTCAAGAAGTGGAAAAACTAGGATTTACTCGCTTTTGGGTGTCTGAACATCATAATTCTGTCAGTTTAGCTGGTTCAAGTCCTGAAGTGCTCATATCTCATATTGCAGCGAAAACAAATCGCATCCGTGTGGGGTCCGGTGGCGTTATGCTTCCACACTATAGCTCATATAAAGTCGCTGAAAATTTCCGTGTATTAGAAGCGCTTTATCCAAATCGAATCGATCTTGGAGTTGGTAGAGCACCAGGTGGTATGCCCATCGCAACTCGCGCGCTGCAAGAAGGAAAAATGATTTCACTCGACCAATATCCAGAACAAATTCAGGATGTAGCCATGTACTTACATGACAACGTACCTGAAAATCATCAATATGCAAACCTAAAAGCTTCGCCTGTCATTCCTACTGCACCTGAAATATGGATGCTTGGATCCAGTGGAGAAAGTGCCATGGTTGCAGCAAAACAAGGGGCTTCTTTTGCCTTCGCTCAGTTTATCAACGGCTATGGTGGTCCTGAAGTGATGAAAGCTTATCAAGAACAATTCCAACCATCTTTCTTAGGAGACAAACCAAAATCAATTGTTTCTATTTTTGTTGTTTGTGGAGAAACGACTGAAGAAGCTGAGAAAATTGCGTCTAGTCTAGATTTATCAATTCTATTATTAGAACAAGGAAAACACACAACTGGTACCCCTTCCATTGAAACAGCACAAAACTATCCTTATAGTGCCTATGATTTGTTCCGCATTAAAGAAAATCGGCAACGTATGATTGTAGGTGATCAACGTTACGTCAAAGAACAAATCTTAAACTTGAGTAAAGCTTACAATACTGAGGAATTTATGATTGTAACCATCACCCATCAATTTGAGGACAAATTAAAATCGTATCGTTTATTAGCAGAAGCTTTTCATTTATAATATACAAAAAAAAGTGCGTCACATAAAGTGATGCACTTTTTTTCAGCCTAAGTTTTTTATAAATCTGTACCCTCAATATATTTAACTGCTTCTTGTAAGATTTCTTCAAAATTCTCAGGGTAATCGTGATTTAAGTTAGAAATAACCTTATACTCATGATTTATATTTTTCGTTTCCAATCGTTTCACAAACTTCTGTGTACATTCAAAGCAATCTTCATCCTGATCTCCACAAATAATATATCCCTTAATACCTTTATCTTTCAATTTATCCAGCAAGTCTTCCCACTCTTCAATTTCAGGAATCCATGGCGCTACAAAAACAAAGCCTTTTACAATAATATGTTCGTTTAAGATTGCATGTAACGCAACTCTTGCTCCAGCGGAAAATCCTCCAATAATTACATGCTCTACCTCACCATGATTACTAGCTACAATACTTTCATAGTGTTCCTTTAACTCACGAGAGCCCTTTTCTATATCATCCCATACGTATCCTTCTGAAAATTGAATTTGAGAAGACTGCGGTAATGCTAATAAATACCCTTGAGATACAACGGATTGCCAATATGGTTCTGCTATCTTTATATTTTCTTGATCACCATGCAATGCAATAAGTAGATTGTTATGAATACCGTTATTTCCTTGTATAACTTTCAAATCAAATTGTTCAGATTTCTTTGCTACTTCTTCTCTTTCTTTACATAACTGAATCATCTGATGAAATTCTTCATATCTATGAAGGGGGTTCAAATCGGCATCTGTAATTAAATACTCATACCCATACCAAAACTCATTTTCTACAATCGCTTCTTTCATTATATGTAAGGCTTCTTTCTCAAGCCCAGATGCGCTTGCTAATGCATATTTAAAATTATATATTTGAGCTTTATTACCAGTTATCTTATCAGCATTTTTGGTAATATAATGGTATGCTTCTAAACTACCATCCTTTGCATAACATTCTAATGTCTCATTTAACAAACCAATATAAGTAATCTTACTCATCCACACTTACCTCCCGTAACCTTTTTAGAAATATATACTTCTCTAACACGGTTTCAGTCATCCTAAGGTTCCGGTAAATACATACTGTCAATTTTTGAATATCAGATTAACAGTAACTCCCCCTACTCTTAGGATGACGTTTGCTAACTGACTTACAATTTTTCATAATACATCACTCCTTTCTATCTCTTACATACAATTAAATACAGAATTAACAGAAAAGTCAATCTATAAATCGAACTATACTATACTTTCACATTTCTTTTCAACAAAAAAACAACAATATATAATTGTTGTTTTCATGTTAAACAATATTTTTTTTACTTTTATCTGGCTGACTTGAAACTAAATAATGCTTCTCTGAAATATATAATTTTCGCTTTAATATACGATCTAAATACGGCGCTAGTTTCATTCCACATATAAGACGATCCTCATCATCTTCTACAATAGGAAACATTTCTTTTTCTGTAACATATTGGTCTACTGCTTTTTGCACAAGATCAATCTCTTTTACGAGTTTTAGATTTTCTTCTGTATGTTCAAATACCTCGAGCGTTTCCTTCGTTATAATGAACGTATTTGTAGGAAATGCTGGTAAATACGGTTTTAACAAGTCATAATTCACTGTATAATCTTCATTGACTAATACTGTATAAACAATATTTGCATTTGTTTCCAGAAATTTAGCCATTGCTTGCTCTAATTCGTCTTTCGTAATTGACCTCTCCTCTTTTCCACTTTTGAAAAAGCGAAACATTGCATCGCCTCCTTTTTACTATATTATACCATAGAAAGAAAGCTGAAAAATCATAAAAAAACCTATTGAAAGAATTTTCAATAGGTTTTTTTGTCTTATTTTAAGAAGGCACTCAACATCCAAACATGTTGTTCTAATGTTGTATGAATAGCTAATAGCATATCTGCTGATGTTTCATCTTTAGCCTCATCCGCTACTTCCATACCTTCTTTTAATTCTTGAATGATTGCTGAGAAATCATTTACTAATGTTTTCACCATTTCTTCAGCTGATTCTTTACTTGTTCCTTCATGTACAGTAGATGTTTCTAAATACTCTTTCATTGTTGCTAGTGGTTTTCCTTCTAACGCTAAAATACGTTCTGCTAATTCATCAATATATGTTGCTGCTTCATTATAAAATTCTTCAAATTTTTCATGTAATGTAAAGAAGTGTGGGCCTGTCACATACCAGTGATAGTTATGAATTTTTACATATAACACATTCCAGTTTGCTACCTGCTTGTTTAATACTTCAACAACATTTGTTTTCGTACTCATTCAATCCACTCCTCTTTATTTTTAGAATTATTCTCTTTTAATAATACATTCTTATTGTACCATAAATTCCCTACTCGTCCAAATCATCCGCTTATATGTAACAAAGTTTTAACAACTTTAATCATTCCTAAATGTTGAGAAATCCATGTACCCTTTCTTGCACTTCACATGTCTAATTGCCCAAGCTCACACATATGCATAATAATAGGTCAAGCTCATCATAGTAGAAAGAGGGATTACATGGATAATCAACAATGGCAAGTAGCTAAAAAAGTTGCTGCTACTTATATTGGGACTGTCGTCGGAGCTGGATTTGCAACTGGGCGAGAAATTGTTGAGTTTTTTACGATTAACGGATTATACGGAACAATTGGAATATGCGTAAGTGGATTTTTTTTCATTTGGTTAGGAACGAAAATGATGTTGCTTTCTTCACAAATCGGTGCATTTTCCGCTCAGGAATTTAACAGATATTTATTTGGTGATGTATTTGGAAATGTGGTAAACACTTTGTTATTACTCGTACTTTTTGGTGTGACAAGTGTTATGCTATCAGGCGCTGGTGCTGTATTCGAAGAACAACTTCGGCTACCACGACAGCTCGGTATTTTCATTACAGTTATCGCATGTATCATTATTGGTAGTCGTGGATTACAAGGTGTATTTGAGGTGAATACACTTGTAGTACCAATTATGATGATTTTCATTATCGGACTTGCTATTACAACTTTTATTCATGGCACAACACCTATCTTTAACACTGTTCCTACAGAAAGTTGGAACATGAAATGGATAACAAGTCCACTTACATATGTCGCCTTAAATCTTTCTCTCGCCCAAAGTGTTTTAGTACCGTTAGCAAGTGAAGTAAAAGATCGAAAAGCGATTCTATGGGGCGGAATTTTAGGAGGAGCTGGACTATGCTTTATTCTATTATGTAGTCATTTAGCCATTTTATCTATTGACCAATTTTATCAATATAATATTCCTATGGCTGAAGTAGTAAGAAGATTTAATGCTACCTTCCATTTCTTCTTTGTCCTGATTATTTTTGGGGAAGTGTTTACAACATTAGTTGGAAATGTATTTGGGATGACAAAACAAATGCAGTCTATCACTGGTTGGAAGAACAACAATATTATTTATTTTATTTTACTAATTAGTTATTGTTTTAGCTATATTGGTTACAGTGAACTTCTTCACATCTTGTATCCAATAATCGGATGGGTTAGCATCGTTCTTCTTCCAATTATCGCATATAAACAGCTTGAAAAAACATAGTAAAAAAGCATCCGTTATGTACGGATGCTTTTTTACTCACAATCTTCACATACTTCCCAATACAAACCCATTTCTACTGCGAGGAATGGCTTTAATTGTAACCGAATCATTCGGCTTGGCATACGCTCTAAAACAAACTGAATACCTTCTTCATCCTCTTCTAACTCGGTTTTTAAGATTACTATTCGTTGTATAGTTGTAATCGGCTGACCCTCTTTATATAAAGTAATTCGCAACTCATCATATTCATTAAAAAACAATTCTACACTCATATGTTCTGTTGATACACTATTAACAATTGAGTACTTACCATCTTCTTCTTGGATTACATATTTCCAGCCATTTTTTCCATCTTCCATTGGAGCAGCTTGAAATAATGACATTAAATCCTCGTATAGCATAAGATAACCCCTCTCTTACTAAAAAACGATGAGTATTTTATATACCCTTTTTCTCTATCACTATCAAGCTTATTGTACCATACATCAATTGACTTGCTATATTCTTCTGCCTATTATACTCCACTACTTTTATCCCGCTATTTGCTGGCAGTAACACTCCCACCTCAAAATTCAGCGAAAGCTAAGAAATTAGGTTGAGGATGAACTGCCAGTAAAAGCCCGATTGGGGAAGGCTGATAATCAGTGGGGAGAAGAAAAGCCTCACCGATTAAAGTTTCACTGTATATAAATCATGAAAAAACAGGAATGACATTTATCATTCCTGTTTTTCATCAAAATACTTTCCCTATAGCAACTAAAGCTAATACCACTATCAAGCTGGCGAATAGTACCGATACAATAAAGCTGAAAATTGGTAATGTTTTCTTTTCATTCTTTTTAAACAATAGTCTTAAACTAATCACGATATTTAATGGTACAAATATGAAATAAAAATATTTAATAATTTGCATTACACCACTCGAACTATTTAAAAGTGTTTTAAGTACAAACACCTCAATCAAAAAGATAAGAAAAAATGAAATACTTAACCAAAATGAGGCATAGCTAAGCCAAGAATATCTTTTCGTTCCCCAATACACTCCCATACTCTTCTCCTTTATAAATAGTCTACTTTTCAATAATTATACATACTTATAACAAATTCCTTTATTTTTCGACTATAATTGCCTATTTTTATAGAATAAATGACAAAAAACCAAAAGCATTCTATTAGCTTTTGGCTTCTCATTCTATTCTACTTTCTCCGATTCTGCTTCGCTATTTTTTTCCACTTCTCCCGCTCAGCACGAGCAAGCGCTAGATCTTGTTTTCTCATTGCGTATGCAATTTCCTTTTGCAATTTTTTATAATTCTGCAAACGGTTTGCTTCTAAAATCCCCTCATCAATAGCGGTGCGAACTGCACACCCAGGCTCATTTTCATGCTGGCAATCACGAAAACGGCACTCTTCTGCAAATTTTTCAATATCAGAAAACGTCGCATGAATCGCTTCGCTTCCCTCCCACAGTTGAAGTTCTCGCATTCCTGGCGTATCAATTACTAAACCACCACTTGGTAATTGAAACAACTCACGATGTGTCGTAGTATGCCGTCCTTTACTATCCTCTTCGCGAATACCACCTGTTTTTGCAACTTCACTTCCCATTAATGCATTTAGCAAAGTAGATTTCCCGGCGCCTGAAGAACCAACAAGAGCAATCGTTTTTCCAGAAGTGACAAATTGTTGCAAGGACTCAACTCCCGCTTGCTGTAAACTATCCACTGCAAAGATTGGAACACCAATAGCTATTGCCTCTGTTTCCAATATCTTTTGCTCCACATCTTCACACAAGTCACTTTTCGTCAAAACAATAACAGGCATTGATCCACTTTCATAAGCTAATAATAAATAACGTTCAATTCTTCTTACATTAAAATCATGATTAAGCGCATTTACTAAAAATAGATAATCAACATTTGCTGCCACAATCTGCTCAACCGTTCTTTCGCCAGCTGCTTGCCTAGAAAAGGAACTTTTTCTTTGAAAAACACTATGAATAATTGCCTTGCTTTCCTCTTTTATTTTCTTTACATGCACCCAATCACCAACTGCTGGATAATCACCTTTATCTAATGCTTCATGACGAAACTTTCCAGATAACTCTGCCATATATTCGCCATCATCACAAATAATACGGTACATGTGCTTATGTTCAAGTAAAATTCGACCTATTTCATACTTTTCTAAAGATTGATCCTCAAAAAAAGAATCCCATCCGAATGTTTCTAAACAATTTTGATTCAAATCTATATCCTCCCTATTTTGAGCTCAGTGGAAGGATGACGCGATTCTTTACAAAGTCTCGCTCTTTCCATCCACCTTTGTACTTACTTTAACATCCATATAAATCATCGCCATAATACATCACTCCGTTCTTAGTTTAGTTAATCTCATTATATGTAATATTATTTTGAAAAGCTACTTTATTTAACTAAATTTTCAGATATATACTTTTTTATCGTCCTTATTTGTCCGCGATGGCTGATTTCATCTTCTAGTACATGGAACCACAAATAGTACTGATTATATATGCCCCCGTTATCCCATCGACCTTCTGACATTAACCAAGCATCATCTTTTTCTTTTAAATATCGCAGCGATTCTTCTCGAACTTTATTAAAAAGTTGTACGTAGTATTGCACCTCATGCCCGCGAATTCTTCTTCCCGCTTCTCCTAAGAAAAGAGCGTTATTCCATCCCTTCAACTCCTCTTTTGTAAAATCTCGGTTCTGGAAAGAAATGAGCTGATGAACTTTTTCTATTGCGGCAATATGTTTTAGCAATGCGCCGATAGAATTCCCACCATCGACCAAGATAAAATCTAAATTTTCTACTGTTAAATCTTTTATTTCATACAATGTAACCGCTCTTGCATGCTAACAAGTTGTCCTACATTTGGCGTATAATTCTCTATACTTCGTATTCGGTAATCTATTTTCATTTTTTCATCCTCCTTTTCTAGATTTTATGATAATGAAAAAGAACGTCACATAATAGACTGAAATATACCAGAATTTTCTGTTATAATAAAAGTGAACGAGCATGTAGCCAAACCAAATTTTCTCAATATACTTATATAAAATTTAAAAAGGAATACGGATGTAAAAAACGAATCTTATTCACTAAAAGGAGTGGATTTGATGGAGATGTATCAATGGCTAACTGCTGTTCTCATTGGTGGCATTACTGGTTTCGTTTCCCATCTTATCAATAACCAAGGCAAGTTATTGCTTCCACGCCGTTTAAAAACATTTTTTCATCTTGGGTTTTTCACTGATATTTTGACTGGTAGTCTTGCTGCACTTCTGGGACTCGTCTTATTTGATGTGATTACTATAAAAGAAATAATTAAAGTGTCCATTGTCACTGCCATTTCAGGGCAAACATTCTTACTTCATCAAGCCCTCGGCGGTGAACAGGCAAAAAACACACAGATTAGTAAAGCCGATGAAAAAATTCAAGAAATTGACAAATTGTTACGGCGTTAATCTATACTTCATTTAAAAATTACTGTTATAATGGGGAATAAATATTTCTGAATTGCGTCGTCTGTCAGAAGAAAGGGTGTTTCGTATGCCAAAAAAGACAATAGAAGATTTCTTAACAGACTCTGAAAAAGAGGAACTGATAGAAAACTATAAATGTTTACGAGCAGCCCGCACAAAGCGCGAAGCTAACTATTTTGGTGAGGCAGTCAATCACCTATTGGATAAAGCCCAAAAACGAATTATTGAAGAAGCAGGAATCGAAGATGAAAATGCTGCAACTGTTCAATCCAAACGAAAAGCACTGTTTTAGACGCATCACTAAAACAGTGCTTTTTGTCATTTTGTTTACATAACAATATTATTATTGATTATAAAGAGGCGGTCTTCTGTTTTTCTCCTATTTCTCCCGTCATGTATCGATCGCTTTTTCGGAACACTAGAAGTGAAACCACATATAAGATAGCCGTAAATAAACCAATGAAAATAAAATTACCAAATGCTGCAAATAGCACCCCCGCTATTGCCGCCCCAATTGTTTGTCCAATATACATAGAAGAGTTTGCTAACGCCGCTCCTGTTCCCCTGGCTGTGCTAGACATCTTTTGCAAACGACTCAACATGAGTACAAATAGAATTCCTGTAATAAAAAATACAATAAAGAAAAATAACGCAACCAATAGAATATGTTTCAAATACGGTAAAATAACATATAGGCCAGCTACGACAAAAATACCACCATAAAATGCATACTTTTTACAAGTCTAGGTCCTACAATATTTCCTGTTAGATTTCCTAGTCCAAGTATAAGCATTGCTGTTCCTACTTCATTTACTTGTAACTTAAATTGAGTTGTTAACCATACTCCCAAAAATGAAAATGCTGCAAAGTTACCAGTTTGAAAAAGAAAATATGCAAAGTAAGTAAGTGAGGTTTTAGAATCTCCTAATAGTTGTTTATAACGACTTACAATAGAATGGTAAGAAAGGGGTAAGAAGCGTTTCCCCCTCTTTGTTAATCCTCTAGAATAGATTGTACATATTCCAAATCACACTCATTTAACGAGACATCTACTACCTTTACATTTTCTCTTACTTGCTCTGCACGTTTCCCACCTGGAATCACCGTATCAATTCCCCTTTGATTTAGAAGCCAAGCTAACGCTATATTAGATAACGTTGTATCTTTTTCTCTAGCAAACTCTTTTAATTTTTCAACTTTCATAAAGTTTTTCTTATATGTACGTTCCTCAAATAATGAAACATCGTGGCGCCAATCTTTTTCATCTAATTTCAAATTTTCCGGATATTTACCACCTAAAATTCCAAAAGCAAGAGGTCCATATGGAATAAATGAAATCCCTTCTTCTATGCAATATGGTAAAAGTTCCTTCTCTGCTGTACGATCTAACATATTATAGGGAGCCTGCAGTACATCAATATCTCCAAACTGATTTGCCTCTTTTAACTGAGCTAGATTTACATTTGATATTCCGATTGAACGAATTTTTCCTTCTTCTTTTAAACGAACAAGTTCCCCAATTGAATCTATGTACATAGTTTCTGGATTGGTAAAATGTAAATAATATAAATCAATATAATCTGTCTGAAGTCTGCGCAAACTATTTTCTACTGCACTTCTTAAATAATTTGGTTCATTGTTAATACAAGTAGAGCCCTTAAATAAAGGCTGTATTCCTCCTTTTGTAGCAAGCACAACATCTTGTCGTTTTCCTTTAATTGTCTCCCCTATTAATTCTTCAGACCTTCCAACCCCATATGCGTCCGCTGTATCTATAAATGTAATTCCTTGCCTTATAGCTTCCTCAATCATTTTCATACCTTCTTGTTCATTCACATTCGAATATAAGTTGTGACCCCCTACTGCATTCGTTCCTAAACCAATTTGAGAAATCTGTAATTCTCCCTTTTGCAACGTCGTATAATTCATTTTCATCCCCCTATATTTCTATATGATATAGTGCAACTGAAAGAACTTATAAAAGTAGGTGACAATATGCGAACACTATACCATCCAAACCGAGAAGAAATTCAATTTTCTTCTGTCTTATATGCCCTCAGCGACCAAATTCGTTTACAAATTGTAAACATGCTAATGGAACAAAATGAACAATCATGTGGTGCACTAAATATTCCTGTGGCAAAATCAACCTTATCCCATCATTTTAAAGTTTTGCGTGAATCAGGTGTAATGTATACACGTATAGAAGGAACGCAGCGTTTTATTTCGATTCGAACGGAAGATTTAAACGCTCGATTTCCTGGACTATTAGATGCTGTCTTGCAAGCAACGGAACCGTATTAAAAAACATCTCATATAAATATGAGATGTTTTTTAATAGCAATTATTCTTTTAATAAATCTATTAAACCATTCCCTTCAGATGTTCGCTCATATCCTAATGGTACAGTACGTTTAATGAGTTGTGCATAGATTTCTGGTTCTGATAACTTTCTTCCATATTCTCTTTCACATTGTTTAATCAGAAGGGCTAATGCTCCCGCAATATGCGGCGTTGCCATTGACGTCCCACTTAATACCGCATACTTTCCTTCAGGATAAGTAGAAAGTATTTCTTCTCCTGGAGCGACTAAATCAATTTCCTGATTTGAATTACTAAAACAAGCAAGTTTCCTTTCTAAATTAACAGCACCTACTTCAATTACTTCTGAATAAGCACCTGGAAAGTCTAATTCCTCTGTTTCATCACTGCAATCTCCATTATTTCCTGCTGCACATACAACGAGTACGTCCTGTTTCACCGCATGTTGAATGACTTCATGTAACTCTGGAACATCTTGTGGCCCGCCGAGTGACATAGAAATGATTCGTACCCGTTCTTGATTAGGCCCTCTCCAGCGCACTGCATAATCAATAGCCTCAATAATTTGTTGATAGCTTCCTGAACCATCTCCTGATAATACTTTTAACACTAATAACTTAGCAAGTGGAGCAACGCCCAGTACCCCTACCCCATTTTCTGCTGCTGCAATTGTTCCTGCAACATGCGTACCGTGACCATTATTATCAAGATAGACTTTCGGGTCCCCTTCATAATCTTCAGTAAAATTTCTCCCGCCAATAATTCGATCTTTTAAATCAACATGATTTATATCACAACCTGTATCTAAAACAGCAACGACAATGTCTTTTCCTTTTGCACTCTTTTCCCAAGCACCCGGAGCATGAATCAGTTGTACACCTGGTGGAATTTCGTTCACTTGCTCTATTACTTTATCGACCGTAAACGGAATTAATTGAATACCTTTTTGTTTATTCGCTGTACTACTGTTCACCATAACCCCTCCTAAAAATATATTACCCTCCCATTGAATGCGCTTACATTTATAAATAACATTCGTTTTCTCACTTCCATTTTCCTGCTTCAATATTTTTGTCAATATAAAAAAACATCTTTTCCACCAGATATTCTGACGAAAAAGACGTTTTTGAAATCCTATATTACTTCATTTTTTGCGGCCACAAACTCCATTTCTTTAATAAAAGCATAATTGCTGGAACAAGCAATGTCCGCACAAGGAATGTATCGATAATAACCCCTAGTGCAACTACAAATCCAAACATAAACAGCTCTAATAAGGGCTGAGTAGTTAATACAGCAAATGTAGCCGCTAATATGATACCAGCAGAAGAAATGACGCCTCCTGTCGCTGTTAACCCATTTTCAATTGCTGCTTGTAACGAATGCTGTGCTGCTTCTTCCTTAATGCGTGAAACGAGCATAATATTGTAATCAACACCAAGTGCAACAAGGAACACAAACGTATATAATGGAATTCGATAACTCATGTCAGTATATCCAAACAAATGCTGGAATAAGAACATACTAAGCCCTAATGCCGCACAATATGATAACAATATCGTTCCAATCATATAAATTGGTGCAATGAGTGATTTTGTTTGAATACCTAATAAAATAAAAATTAAGCTAGAGATTAACACAACGATTAATGTTGTATCATGATTATTAATATCATACAGATCCGCTTGCTTTGCTGTTTCACCTGCGAAATAAACATGACCATCCTTTACAAATTCACTTTCTTTACTTTGAAGCGATTGAATCGTGTCCATTGCTTGTAATGAGTATGGTTGATCTTTTAAAATTAATTGTACTTTTGCCGCTTTTCCATCCTCAGACAATAATTGACTTGTGTTCTTTTTAATCGTTTCAATAGAAGGATTCAACCCTTCTACACCTTTTTGTTTGTCTAGCTTTTCTACAAACTGTACGATTTCTTCATTTGATAATTTTCCCTCTTTATTTACTACAACTGTAATTGGTGCCAATTGACCAGGAGAGTATTTCTTTTCAATTAATTCATATCCTTGTCTGGATTCTAAATTGTCCGGGAAAGACTTTAATAGATTGAATGAATACTTAATTTGAAAAATATTCATTGAGCATACAATTAGAAATACAGCAACCGCTCCTCCAATAATATATGGTCTACTTACTACGACATGACTCACCTTTTTCCATATCACGTGTTTTTCTTTTTGCTGCCCAATTTTTGGAATAAACGGCCAGAATGCTTTTCTACCAAACAGCGTAAAGAGGGCAGGTAGTAATGTAATTCCACCTAGAATAATGACAACAAGCGCAATAGAAAATAGCGGGGCGAAGTTTCGATAACCATTATATACTGCGAAAAACAGCATTAACATCGAAGCAAGCACAGTACTCCCACTAAAGAAAATCGGTTCGCCTACCCTTCTCATCGCTTGCTTCATACTTTCATATTTATCTTCACGCTTTTGCAACTCTTCCTTGTACCTTGCAAAAATAAATAAAGCATAATCCGTTAACGCGGCGAATAATAAGATTGACATAATCGACAAGGATTGTGATTTTATTTCGAGGCCAAATTTACCAAATAAACCAAGGGTTCGGTCGATTACTTGGTACACAATAATTGCCGCTATGAGTGGAATAACTGCTAATAGTGGCGAACGATAAATCATAATTAATAATACAAAAATCAACCCAATTGTTGATAATAGAAGTACTACATCAGCATTTTTAAAAATTTCTAACGTATCCGCAGCAATCCCCGCTGGACCCGTTACCTTCGCCTCCATACTAGAAGGTAATTCCTGTTTCAATTCTTTTTTTATTTGATTTACAGTATTGTGAATCTCTTTTACTTCTAGATTATTTGCCATTGTAACAGGTAAAATAAAACTTGTTTTATCTTTAGATAAAAAACCTGTTAACATTTGAACTGGCATTTCACTAATTGGTACAATTTTCTCGACATGCTTTATTTTCTTATCCTCTAGCCTCTTGGTCATTTCTTGAATATGTTGTAACTCTTCTTCCTTCATTTCCTCTTTTTGATCAAATACAATAATAGCCGGTAATCCTTCATCATTTGGAAAATACTTTTCTACTTGTTTTTCAGCTTGCAAGGATGCTGCGCTTTTCGGAATGCCATCACCACTTACATTATTTGCGTATTTCTTTGCTGGTTTGGAGACTCCTGTTAGTACAAGCATAATAATAATCCAAGATACAACAATGATTTTCGCACCTTTTTTACTACTCGCAAAGTCTGTTGTGCTCTGTAACCATTTCAACATACAAACCCTCCTTACACATTATTAACATTTAATAAAGTTAATCATTAACTTTACACTATATGTATATTGCTTTCTTACAAACAAATAAAGTGTAGGACAAATCTATGTGAAAAACAAGACTGTTCACAAAAACTACAAATTACTATTTGTATATACAATTATTAAAACATTACATGTAAACTCTTAAAAATATCCAAGTTTTTATTTATATAATAAAAACTCCCCTAACCTCATGTGTTAGGGGAGTTTTATGAACTACTATATGTTAACTCATTCGTAATCTTTCTTTCAATTGCTTTAAATAACGTGATCGTATCAGGATAAAGTACACAATTTGAATCCCTACAAAGATACTTAATACAATCGCATTTTCTTTTACAAGTGAATACTCAAACATTTGCCCTAAAGCTGTTAACGCAACTGCACCATGTAATGTCGCAACACCAATTGGAACAAAGAATAATAGCCCTAATCGGATCGTTACTACTTTTGCTAACTCACCACTTGTTAAACCTACTTTTCGAATGGAATCAAATAAACGATAGTCCTCTTCTAAGTCAGAGAATAAGCGGAAGTATAAAAAACTACCTGCACAAACAAAGAATACAATACCAATAAAGAATCCTACAAAAAAGATAGGTCCAGCAAATTGTAAAGCCTGATTTTGATCATATTCTGCAGCACTAAATCTTGAATATTCTTGATAAGCTTTTATCTGGTGGGTAAGTTCTTTTCCAGCTTCAATTTCATTTTTTGTTTCGTTTGTTTTATACATGTAATCTTTTACTTCTTTGAATCCATCTTGTAGTAAATTATATTGAGCTTCTGAAACTACATAGATATTTCCAGTAAGTACTTTACCAAGAGAAGATGTGTTAACTTTTTTTACCTGCAACGATTTGTTATCATTCGGTAATTCAATTGTTGTTCTTTCTTTTTTCGGTGGACCTGGTATTTCTATCGATAGAAATAGTACTGCATTTTCAGTTAATAAATCAACTGGCTCCCCCGTTAACTTTGCATACTTTTTATAATCAGATTCTCTTACAAATGTCGCATCTCTTAGTGGTTTATTTTCAGTTTTCTTTGATACAATATCTATTTTTTCAGCAGATATATGATATCTCTTCAATGTTTGTCCAATGAATCGTACGTGCTGTGGCTCATTTTCATCCCCTTGTTTAGAGTGATAATGGAATGCAATTGGTTGATTCATGATTCCCTTTGTCATGGAAGCAAAGCCGACTAATGTACCAATAGCTGAAAATGCTACAGTTGAAATAATGGTAACAATAAAGAACATCCGCGCGTTATCTCTCATACGGTACGCTAAATCTGAAAGAGTAATAATATTCGTTCTCGTCCAATACAACCGTTTACTCTTTTTACATGCTCGAATAATAAATACGCTGAGCTGCTTATAAAATAAGTATGTGCCAATAATGACAACTGTCGTTACAGGAATCAACATAATAAATACCATGGCACCATGCGAAATTAAAGCACCTATATATCCCGCTCCAAGCAATACTATAGCTAAGAACGAAGAAATAATTGAAGCTTTTGGTTCAGGCTTTGCTTTTACTGCACCTCTAAGTAGTTTCATAATCTGATTTTTACGAATCAGCCCTGCACTAAAGAATGAAATGATAATAAATAATATGAAAAACATAATGCTTGTTACACCGATTGCTGTTGTTGGTACATAGTATGATAAAGATAAATCTAACTTTAGTAATAATGGCGCTACCAAAATCAATATACCCGAAAACAGCATGCCACAAATGATACCTGTAATAATTGCAGCGATACCGATCATAACATTTTCAAAAAAGATAAGACGCTTTAATTGAAATTTCGTCATACCTAGCATCATTAAAATTCCCAATTCACGCTTTCTTGTTTTTAAAAACATTCCCATTGAATACAAAATAAAGAAAAACGTAAAAAGATAAATAATGACCTGTGCAACAGACATACTTACAAATACATATTGACCTAATTGGCCTGCGCTTAATGCTGGATGAAATGCAAAAAATGAATAAACAAAAAAGGCCATAATTGCAAATGCACTACTCAAAAAATAAGCTGAATATGTTCGTCTATTTCGCGTTACATTACGAAACGCTAATTCCCTAATATTCATATTGTTTCTCCGCCCTTCCAATCACTATACTGCAATCATAATGAAGCGAAGAAATATCTTCCATCGATTCAAATGACAAAAACCTTACATTTTTGAAAGGTTACAGAAAAATTGATTAAACAACGTAGTTTTTTTATAATGACTACATTCATATTCATACGTTCAACCTATTGTATATTCGCTAATTTTGCGAAATAATAAGGGTGGAGATATATGAATCAGTACATATAAACGTATTGCTTGTTCTATATGAATAGGAGGAAAACATAATGACATTACAAGAACAAATTATGAAAGCACTACATGTTCAACCTGTAATCGATCCGAAGGCAGAAACTCGTAAACGAATTGATTTTTTAAAAGACTATTTAAGAAAAACCGGCGCAAAAGGATTTGTGCTTGGAATTAGCGGTGGACAAGATTCCACACTAGCGGGTCGCTTAGCACAACTTGCAGTTGAAGAAGTTCGTAATGAAGGAGGCAACGCAACATTTATTGCTGTACGTCTTCCATATCACGTGCAAAAAGATGAAGATGATGCACAATTAGCGTTACAATTCATTCAGCCAGATCAATCTGTTGCTTTTGATATTGCATCAACAGTTGATGCATTTTCAAATCAATATAAAGACTTATTAGGAGAGTCATTAACAGACTTCAATAAAGGAAACGTCAAGGCTCGCATTCGTATGGTCACACAATATGCAATTGGTGGACAACAAGGTTTACTTGTTATCGGAACAGATCACGCTGCTGAGGCTGTAACAGGATTCTTTACAAAATTCGGAGATGGCGGTGCTGACCTTCTACCACTTACAGGCTTAACAAAACGTCAAGGAAGAGCTTTATTACAAGAATTAGGTGCTGAAGAACGTCTTTACTTAAAAATGCCAACAGCTGATTTATTAGACGAAAAGCCAGGTCAAGCTGACGAAACAGAATTAGGCATTACATACGATCAACTAGATGATTACTTAGAAGGAAAAGCAGTTCCTGAAGACGTTGCAGAAAAAATCGAAAAACGTTATACAGTAAGTGAACATAAAAGACAAACACCGGCATCAATGTTTGATGATTGGTGGAAATAAACATATAAAGAAAAAAGAAGTCAATTTATATTGGCTTCTTTTTCTGGATTTTTTAAGCATTAATGTCTCATCAATAACACTATCCCTTTAAAAATTGCCACCCACACTACAAATGGCAAGTCTAACGTATTATGAACATTAACATTGTAATCATACATACTCAAAACATTTTTATATATCGAGGAGATTTTATTGGCTGTCATTATCAATTCTTCATCTTTACTTATAGTAATATTTTTAAATGCAAGCGTAGTCTTTATCTGATAACTATTTTTACCATACACTAAATTAAGTTCTTTTAATATAGACTCTTTTTTTAACAATGGTATATTTTTAACTCTCGCAATTTCGCTTCCATCCGGATGACACACTATAAATACATTATACATAACGCTTTCTTTTGTTGATATTGCCTTATACTCTTCTTCCCTACAAAAAAATGAATATTTTCCGTTTGGAAAGCTCCATCTAGGATAAAGTAGTATTTCCTCATTCGTTTTCGTTTCTTGTATATAAGTTTTTCTCAGGTCCATAAAGGAATCTTTAAAAACAAATTCATAAGTCATATCTTTTTCCTCTTGTCTTTAAAGTCTATTGTCTAATAGAGCAAACTAACTATTAACTAAATAAAAAATGTACGATATTCTTTTTAATGCAGTTTTTTCGTTAACGATATACAGCTGTTTTCCCTTTCAGAATATCTTGCAAACAATCCTTATGCTGTTCATTAAATAGTACAGGCATTTGATCTAACGGGAAAAACTGTAAATCTAAAGTTTCTTCTCCATCTATATTTTTACTTCCACCAATTATGGAGCATTTAAAGAACATTCCTATCGTCTGTGCTTGATCTCCATTCGGATATGTATGAAAATACTTTGTATATACGCCTATAAGCTCATCCACTTGCACCATATACCCAGTCTCTTCCCTTATTTCTCGAATTGCAGTTTCTTCAGCCGATTCTCCAATTTCCATTGCCCCGCCAAGAAATCCCCATGCACCATTATCCCCTCTTTTTTGAAGAAGCACTTCACCTACTTCATTAAAAACACAGCCGCCAGAAAAATTCAAAATTACATAATCATGCCCTACTTTTGTTCTTAATTTTCTAATATAATCAGCCATCTTAACTCCTCCAATATATCCTTCACCTATTCTATTTAATTATTTTTTATCTTTTTCAAGTAATTCTATAATTTTATCGAGCTTCTTCTCTATCTGATCGGAATGAACATTTTTTGTGGAAGAATTTATTAGTAATCTCCGAATGAAAAGAGTGAAAGATACGACAAATAACACAATAAGGCCTATCATGACGCACAAGTAAATCATTACAAATATATCATTTTCAAATAAAGACACATCATTCACCTGATTCCTATTTTTGATGATTTCAACATAACTTTACAATAAATAGGGTTTTAATTATGTGTTATCCATTCTAAAAATAATAGTTTTCTTCTATTTGTGGGCAGTAAGATCCCCACCTCAAAATTCAGCAGAAGCAAAGAGGATCAACTGCCCGTAAAAGCCGGATTGGTGAGGGCTAATAATCAGTGGGGAATGGAGAAAGCCCCACTGATTAAATTTTCATTTTATATGACTTAGCTATTTTAGCTTCTCTTTCTACTAACAACTAAGAAAAAAGAGTATCTACGGAAGATACTCTTTTCATTAATACTTAAACGTAATCGTCGCCAATGAATAGTCAGCTTGCGCACTATATGGGGCTACTTGATAAGAAACTCGTTTCACTCCGTTTGGCCAAGAAATTTCATTTAATACTTTTTTAACATCTTGCATCGTTCCATCCATAGACCGCTTATAGCGCACTTCTACTTTTTTAGGTTGTCCTGCAAATTGCTTCTGTAATTTTTTCTTTAATTCATTGTAGTTATCCGCTCCATATTTAGCAGATAAATATACAAGATTTGTATCCTTTAACATTTGCTGATATACCAGTGTTTTTGGACTTCCTACCTTGATTTTACTTGTTAATTCATTATAATAATTTGTTGTTGCTGCCGGATATTTACTCTGATCCCAGCTATGGTCTTTACTGAATTGTTCATCAGACATATTAAAATATGAATAGGTTACACGTCCCTCTTTATCTGGAACCGGATCATCAAACGTAGTATCAAGATGATACCATTTTCCATCGATATTCACTAGATTCCAGGCATGCGCTTGCCCATCCCCCATCCCAGTTACGATATGGGATTGAATACCTGCTTCTTTTAATAATTGATAGGTTAATAATGTATATCCTTGACAAACCGCTGAACGATTCACCAACGCTTCATACGCCGTATAAGCTTTATAGGAAGTATCGTATGAAACATGTTTCACAACATAATCATGAATTGCTTTCACTTTTTCATGCTCATCCATGCCAACCTTCAAAATAGAACTTATAATTGATTTTGCTTGCGCCTTTACATGTTGCGTTTGTTCTTTTGATTCACGATATGTAATTTTTAATGTAAAAGTATAATTTTCTGGTATACCACGAATTGAATATTTTGTACTTGCTACATTGTATTTTAAGTACTCATCTGCATCTACTATCTTAGTATACTCTTTATAGAGCGTATCCATCACTTCTCTACCATTCTTAGCTTTTGTTTTATATGTGATTGTAATATTTTCTTCACGATTATCAATATGTTTTTTTAATTCTTTTTGGAAATTTTTTAATAATTTGGTATCCGGTTTTATATCGTCCACTTTTTCATTTGTAGCTGCATAAGATACTGCAGGAACTTGTAAACCACCAATCATAATCGTTGAACAAAGTGCGACAGCTGTTAAGTACTTGTTTGATTTCTTCATCTCATCTTGTCACGCCCTTCTACTTAAAATCATAACAAATGTTCATATACTTTTAAAGTATACAATACTTTTTCAAAAAGAAAATATGGGATTGTGCATATTTATTAATCATTATTTTATCATCACTAAATATCGAATTTTTAAAAAATATATCGTAAAAGAAAAGCAGTAAACTCTTCAATAAGAATTAACTACTGCTTTTCCTTCTAACAAGACTGCAATACACAACATGTATTTTCAAAACGACGTTGCTTTAAATCTTCATTTCCAATGCAGAAATACAGCATCCCTAAATCTCCCCACATCATATTACAATTTGTATAGTCAGAGTCAACTTGGAATAACAATGTCATATCCTGATCATTAATACCAGCATATTCTCCAGCCTCCTCAAATACTTCTCTTTGCACTGAGAACGGTTCACCAAATACTTGATGATTATCATAATGATCTGGCATTAACTCCTCTAATAGTTGTAGAAAACGATCCGAATCAGCTTCATCTTCAATAAATAGCTCAGGGAGTTTATATGTTAGCTTAAATGATAATGCACATTGTGTATATTTTGATGGTTGATCACTTATCCTCTGTAATTGTTCTAGCGGAACGTTATAATATAGAACACGCCAAGTACCATCATATTGATAATTGCCATTATAGAAAAAATACAACATACCTGTTTCAGGTAAGTCATGCTCTATGTTCACGCCTTGTAGGTCAGCTAGATTGAATTGTGCAATAAAATCTAACGCTTTCCCTTCATAAGTTGGGTATTCAAATGTAGATGGAACATCAGGCATTCCCCCCATCTTTGAACAGCCAATTGAAAGTGACTCCTCTTGTCTCGGAATAACTTTTACACATGGAAATATAGTAGCTAATAGTTCTGGTTTTATATGTGTTAAATCATATTTATCAATTAATAAATCAATCTGGTTTCTCATAACTTCTCCTTACGTAAATGTGCTTATCCGTATCATAACACACATACAGTACATCCTTCATCCTAAAAAATCGAAATAAGTTATTCAAAAAAACAGGCTTATCCCTAGGACGCGAATAAGTTTAAAACAGCATAGTATACAGTGTTCCTACAAACACGATCTTTCATAATTCCTTATAGCAGATCCTCAAATTGTTCATTTTTCTTTATTTCAACTTTTATTATAAGGAGGCATTCCATATGGGTTATGGTTATGGTGGCGGTTACGGTTACGGCGGTTATGGTGGTGGTTGCGGTTACGGCGGTTTCGCTTTATTAATCGTTTTATTCATCCTTCTAATCATCATTGGAGCTAGCTGCTGTGGCGGCTTCATCGGTTGCTAAGTGGCTTTAAAAACTATTGTAAAAAAGCACGTGAATCACGTGCTTTTTTGCTATACGGCAAATCCAATCTTTGAAAGGAATTATTCCTATGAAAATCGATGGTGTCTTTGAAGGTGGCGGCGTTCGAGGAATTGCACATGTTGGTGCAATTTGTGCATTAGCAAAGCAAGGCTATGAATGTGAACGTGTAGCGGGAACATCAGCTGGAGCTATTATTGCAGCCCTTCTGGCAGCAGGTTACTCTTGTGAAGAATTAAAAACAATTATTAGTAACGTTAATTATCATCAATTTATAAAAAAAACTTTACTTGATAAAATTCCTTTTGTAGGAAAGGGATTAAATGCATGGGCTAAATTAGGGATTTATTCAAATGTTTTTTTAGAAACATGGTTAGAAGACTTACTACACAAAAAAGGGATTCATAATTTTAGCGACTTATCTAATCCACAAAACTTAAAAATCATTGCCTCAGATATTAGTAATGGAAAGATGGTTATTTTCCCTGATGATTTACCAAACTATGGATTTACAAATCAAGATTTCTCTATCGCAAAAGCTGTTAGAATGAGCAGTACTATCCCTTTCTATTTCGAACCAGTAAAATGGAAAACACCTAAATGGAAACAACCTTGTTATATGGTTGATGGAGGTCTTCTTAGCAATTATCCAATTTGGATTTTTGACTCACCTAATATACCCCGTTGGCCAACTTTTGGCTTTCATTTTGTAAAAAATGAAATACAAGCTGAACCTGTTCCTTATGAAGATCCCATCTCGATGTTTAAAGGCTTATTCAAAACGATGATGCAAGCACATGACTTACGCCATCTAGATAAAGAATCGAAAGCAAGAACCATTGCAATTCCAACTGGAACAATTACAAGTACAAAATTCCAATTAACTACTGAGGAAAAAGAATGGCTTTATCAGTCTGGTTTTCACGCTGCCGAAAAATTTTTACAGTCTTGGAATTTCAAAACATATATTAATCGATTTAGAAATGGGAATCGAATTTGAAAAAGAAATTAGCATTACTATCCATAGAATCCTTAGAAAAATACTTCTTACTGTATTCATTTACTTTTTTCATTATTTTCACATGGATATTGTAAGACCACTAAATCATAAAAAAGAAATAAGCCTAATAAACTAAATGTTTTATCCTACTACTTACGAACAATAATACCTCCAACTCAAAGTCCAACGAAAGTAAAGATGTTAGAGGTAAGATTAACTACCCGTAAAATTAAAGTTTCATTTTATTAGGCTTCTTCATAAAGTACTACTCCTCACTTTTACCACTACTATAAGCCAGAAGTGGCTCATACATCATTATTGCGTGATTTCCCGTTACATATTGATCCTCAACAAACTGTTTTTGTTGATTAAACGCTCTACGATGTATGACATTACATCGGATATAGCCACCCCAATACGCTGGCTTAATTGCATGTTCTTTTTCATATACTTCATATTGGTAAAGCTGAGGATAGGCTGTTCTCCATTCCCCTACTAAGTGTTCGTCTGTCACGTAAAGATGAAGTTGATAAGCTTGATCTGTTTCATTTTTTATTTGTAAATCAAGATAGTTATAGGAGCAAGTCGCACCACTTCCAAACGGCTGTGTACGCTTTGAATCAGGAAATACATCATAGCTATGACGATATCGCTCTGTTACGGTTAGTGTTGTATGTAATGTCATCCAGTATATTAAATTTGAAAGTTGACAAAGCCCACCTCCAACTCCTGGTTTAAAAGTACCATAATGCAATACCATTCCTTCTACATACCCTTTTCTCTTTGTAGTCTTACCTATTAAACGCCAATAAGAAAATGTTTCTCCCGGCTTAATTACAACACCATTTAACTGTTTAATAGCGATTTTCAAATTAATAATTTTATTCTCTTGATACCACATATCTACATCTTTAAGTTTACGAAGCAGTATTGTTCGATGCTGTATAACAGTACAAGGTAACTTTTCTTGTTGAAAAGTTTTAGCATACTTTTTCCCATCCGTTAACCATTGAATATTCCTTTTTACAGAGTAATACCACGTTCCTAACATAATACGATACTTAGACCTTTTTTTAGGCCGTATGTTTACTTCATTCATTTTATTCTCTCCTCTATCATCTATGTATTTTCTATGGTTAAAATAATACTTATAAGCTCATACAGCATTCTTATTACTGTTTCCAAATAAAATATTATAATATACAGAAATAAGTATAGTATTATCTTAGAAACAAAGAAATGATATTTGAAGTTAATTTTATACAAATATGAAAAAAGAGCGAATCTTAGATTCACTCTTTTTCTCTATTTTAGTAGCTTAACAATTAGGGATACTGTAATCCCTCCGCTTCTTCAGCAGTAACAACAACGTAGCGGCTTCCCGTCCTTAACCCTAATAATTCTGCTTTTTCAATCGCTTCTTGTTTTGTTTCTGCATAGGCAGCTAAATACTTTGTTCCATCGATAACCTGACAAATGACATATTGTTTCATATTTCTTCTCCTTTTTCAATTACTGGTATTTATGATATCATTTTTCACTTCTAAAAATTGTGATTATTATACTGAGAGATTCTTTATCAATCTCGCAACCATTTCAATCCCTTTCTCTATATCATGCATTGAGGCATATGAATAAGAAAGACGTAAATATTGGCTTGCATTTCTATCATACACATTTCCAGGATTGAGTAGAATTTTTTCTTGTAATGCTTTTTCAAACAACTCCCGCATCGAAATGTTTTGTTCAATATGTAGCCAAATATAAAATCCACCGCTTGGTATTTGCCAAGTTGCTATATCTCTGCAGTATTTCTCTAGCATTGCAAGCATAAAGTCTCTCCGTTTTTTCAACTCAATTCGTATTTGCTGTATATGTTTCTCATATAACTCACTTGCAAACCATTCTGCAGCAACTCGTTGTGATAACGAACTCGAGCCGTAATCCATTTGCATTTTTATATCTGCCAATCTTTTAATGACTGGTTCTGGTCCAACAACCCAGCCGATTCTTAAACCCGGACTAATGACTTTTGACATACTTCCAATATGTAATACGATCCCATTTGTATCATATGCCTTCAATGGTTTTGGTGGAGACGAATCAAGCCATAAATCTTGATACACGGCATCTTCAATTATAGGTAATCCAATTTCATTACATACTTTCATAACGTCTTGCCTTCTTTGTTCATTCATGACAAGACTTGTTGGATTATGAAAAGACGGAATAGTATATAAAATTGAACCATTGAATCGTCTTTTATATTTTGAAATAAGTGATGGCTGAACCCCATTTTCATCCATCGGAATACCAAACAAACGCATTCCTGCAGATTGAAAAACATTGAGGGAGTATAAATAAGATGGTTTTTCAAGTAAAATGGATGAGCCTTTGCATAGAAGTCCCATCGAAATAAGTTGCAGTGCTTGAATTGCTCCCGAAACAATTAATATAGATGCCGGCGATGCAAAAATATCATATTTTTGTAAATACGTGGCTATTTGTTCTCTCAACTTGAAGTCTCCTCTTGGTTCCTCATATCCTAAAGGAATTTTCCCACGAGAAAGTTCTTTCATGATTTGCTTCGTTTTCTTTTCAGGTAAAAGTTCTGGTGAAAGTTCACCAGTACCCAATCGAATGATATGTGGATAAAATTCGGCTTCATTAATCTCTTGAATGGTGGGAAGATTCGGATAATAAATACCTGTTTCTACATAAGAATTCCAGTTAGGAGGAGGCACCAAAGTTGATACACTCCATGTATCGTTTCTCACAATTGTTCCTCTTCTACCCTTTCCCTCAATCAATCCTTGCGCTGCTAATTCATCTAAAGCCATTATAATTGTACTTCGATTCACTTCAAATGCTTGTGAAAAAGCTCGCTGTGACGGTAATTTTGTACCAATCGTCCATTCTCCATTTATAATCTTCTCTTTTATATATTCCTCAATTTGTTTATATAAGGGAATCGGAGAGAATCCATTTGGCTTCCAGTCAAATCGCTCCATTTTATCACCTCACTTCTTTTTGGTTGGTTTATTATCCAACCATATGGATGGATACAATTTCGATTTTCTTCTATACAATATACACTATCATATTTCAGTAATTTATATGGGAGGAAATAAAATGATTGAAGCAATTCTTCACGGAATGGTTCTTGCGTTTGGACTCATTATTCCATTAGGTGTACAAAACGTCTTTGTCTTTAACCAAGGTGCTAGTCAGCCAAATATTTTACGGGCTACACCAGTTGTTCTAACCGCATCAATCTGCGATACAATTTTAATTTTGATTGCAGTACAAGGTGTATCACTTATGCTTCTGACCTTTTCATGGCTAACAACAATACTTTATGTAATTGGATTTTTCTTTCTGATTTATATGGGATGGATGATTTGGAAAAGTGATTCTACAAAAGAGACGATTGAAGCAAAAACGATGACTATCAAAAAGCAAATTATCTTTGCCGCTTCTGTTTCCTTATTGAATCCTCATGCAATTTTAGATACAATTGGCGTCATTGGCACAAACTCTATTCAATATGTAGGCAACGAAAAATGGGCCTTTACTTTTACAACAATTATAGTTTCTTGGCTTTGGTTTATTGGCTTAGCATTTGCAGGGCACGTGCTGGGAAAATTAAATTCATCAGGAAACTCAATTGCAATTCTAAATAAAATTTCAGGGGTTATTATTTTGGGAGTTGCTCTTTACATGTTAAAACAATTCATTTTTTAGAAAAGAAAGTATAACGGTTCAGTATATTTATCCCGCATTAACGGGCAGTAAGACCCCCACCTCAAAATTTGGCAAAAGCAACGGAGTTAGGAGGAGGATGAACTGCCCGTAAAAGCCCGATTAGTTCAACTAATAATCAGTGGGGGATGAAGAACCCCCCCACTGATTAAAGTTTCACTTTATAGATAATTGTTAAACAATAATTAAAGTTGTATTTCTTGTATAATGTTCATAAAAGGCGCAGTTACTTATATGGAATTCCGATATCCGGTAAGCCATTAACAGCGTGCCTAAATAAACTTGTTGAAAATTTTGATTAACTGGCAATACCTGATTATGATCGCTATGTTGATCATACGAAAGAGAATTAACAGGTTGAAATGATATATTAAAAAATCCATTTGCAATCATTTGCAGATGGACTTTTTGATAGACCTTATAAAATTTTGAATTAAGATGTAGGTTCCGGAACTGAATTTAAAGGTTTATTATTCTTTTTAGGCTTAATCCACACTATTGTAATAATTGCTCCAGCAACTGCAAATATGCAGGTTAAATAAAATACTTCATGATCTGTCCCCTTCATAAAGTAAGCATACAGAGGTGGTCCCGCTGCTACACCAGTAAAACGCATTGAACTATAAAAAGAGGTAACAGTTCCTCTTTGTTCTTTTTCAATCCCTTGTGTAATAAGAGCATCTAAACACGGTAAAGCAATCCCGATTCCCATTCCCATAACAACAAGACAAAGAATTAACAAGTAAATGCCTTTTAAAAATAATGGAAGTATAACAGACGCGGCTGCTAATATAAATCCGATATATATACATTTTTTCATAACATCTTGGTCATCACCAATTTTCTTTCCTGCCATGTATGAACTTATTGATAATACAAGCAACGGAATCGCAAGTATACAGCCTTTCCAAACTCCATGAATGTTATATTTCTCTTCCAATATCGTAGACAAATAAAAAAGAATTCCAAATAATATGAGCATAATGATAGCACCTAATGCAAAAATTGCGACTAACCATCTTCCCTTTTCTTGGAAAGTTGAACCGATTGATTGAATGAATTCTTTGAAAGGTGGGGCTTGATTTTCTTGTTTCTTTGCTTTTACTAACAGTAATAATAAGATGATAGCAACAGCACATAAAACCGGAATGGCCCAAAATGGTAAAAACCATACTACTGCTGCGAGAGCAGAACCTAATATTGGACTTAGAACTTTCCCAAATGTATTTGACGTTTCAATAATCCCTAATCCCGTACTTACTTGTTTTTCATCTTTATATAAATCGCCAACACATGGGATTACAACTGGCATCGCTCCAGCAGCACCTATCCCTTGAATCGCTCTTCCAATTAGAATCCAAACATATGGATTTTCCACTTTCCATGATACCCAACCCGTTATTGCACCACCGATAGCTGCAATTAACAAACTTGGAACCATTACCATTTTACGTCCCCAGCGATCCGATAAATACCCAGCAATCGGAATCAATACAATAGCAACGATAGAATATATTGTAATAATCATGGATACTTGAAAAGAAGAGATATGGAGTTTTTTTTCAAGTGTCGGAAGGATTGGAATTAGCATGGAATTTCCTAATGTCATAACAAGTGGAATAGATGCAAGTGCAATTAAACAACAGTTTTCTTTTTTTAGCATGTTGATTTCGAGACCCTTCCTCACGTATTTCTTTCCATATAGTAACCCTGATGAAATTCATTTTTAAATTTCATCAGGGCTATCACATTTTGTCTGCTTTTCAACTTATATAACAAAAGAAATTGGAGTATATCATAGCATTACTTCTATTTTTCCAATCCTTACAACAGTATATTCGTGCTATTAAATGGAAAACTCACTTTTGTTTTAGTAAAAACTATACAAAAAAGAAAGGAAGAATTCTTCCTTTCTTTCATACTGCTTTAAATTAACGAGTATACCCGCCACCAAGCTGTTGTTCTGCCATAGCTACAAGGCGTTTTGTGATTTCACCACCTACAGAACCATTCGCACGTGAAGAAGTATCGGCTCCAAGTTGTACACCAAATTCCTGTGCAATTTCATACTTCATTTGATCAAGAGCTGCTTGTGCTCCGTTTGATACTAACTGATTTGAATTACGATTTCTAGCCATTACCGTTCACCTCCTTTATATATTAAAATGTTTAAAAATTACACGTTTTATACTTGGTATTTATTGGTAAAAATAAACATTTTTTAATTTTGGAATAAACGTCCTAGTATGAATACACCTTCCCATGGGCTAAATACATTCGTAAACTCAAAACTTCATATTTTATTATGTTAACCGAGAAGACCCCCTCCTCTAGACGAAGTGAAGGTGGGGGTCTTCTCGGTTTTTTCTTTTTAAAGAAAACGTCTCTTTTTTCAGAACGTATGTTTGTTTTGGTGTATAATGATCTTATCAAATAAAATGAGGTGAAAACAGGTGAAGAAAGCGTATTTTTCGAAACGGATCTATAAGACAGATTTACCCCATGAGATGGTAGATGTAGTCACACAGACAATCGAAACATGTAATCGGGCGAAACGATTTGCATTTCAAACGATTGTTCGGGAAAAACGTTGGAACCGTAAGATATATACAGACAGTCTTCATCTCGTTCTCAAGCGGAAATATCAATTGAATGATTACTATGCAAACAGTGCGGCGCAAGAAGCGAAGGCGTTGTTTACAGGTTTAATGGAATTACAAAAACGATATGAGAAACAAACACAAGAGAAAATTAAGAAACTTAAGAAAAAGTTGAAACAAGAACGGACAAAACTGACAAACCTTCGTAAAATCAAACAAAGTTGTGTAAAAGGAAAGCTGACGTTTCCAAAAAACACTCGCTTCGCAAAGCACAACAACCTCATTTCCTTATCCCGTAAAAAAGACACATTGATTTGGCTGAATGAATATCTGTTTGAGCACCAATACTTAGATGTTCAAATCAAAAGGATTCAGGCGAAAATCGGCCTTTTAACCCACAGCCAATACCGTTTAACTCAGAAACTTCCATCATATAAAACGCATATTCCAAGCGCAGTATTTGGAAGCAAAAAACTGTTTCGATCTCAATTTACCACCCACGAGTTTGTACGTAACCATGACAAATGGAAAGCATTATTTTCCCGTGCTCGAAATAAACAACTCATTCTATCTGGTCGTAAAGATGCGAAACACGGAAATTTTGTGTTTCAGTATGTGATCGAGAATCAAGAATTATGGATGACAACAAGTACAGGAAAACCGGTTATGTTTCCAGTGGTTATGTTCCCGTATGGACAAAAAATCATTGAGGAAGTGATCATAACTCAATTACAGTGTGAAAATAAGAAAAAACACGGTAAACCGATTACGTGGTCTGTGGAAGACTATGGGGAATATTACATTGTAAAATGTTTAGTCGATGTACCGGAAAATCCTCACATAAATTATAGTAAATCAGATGGTGTCATTGGTGTGGATTGTAATCTTGAGCATTTTGCGTGGGCGAATGTAACGAAGGATGGGAATTACAAAGGAAGTGGTTCCCTTGGTTTTTCTATCATGGGTAAATCCACAGGACAAATCACAAAGAACATCGAAGTGGAAGCGATTCGCCTAGTGGACTTAGCGGAGCGGTATAACAAGCCGATTGTCATCGAGAAGTTAGATACAACCCAATCGAAAACAGGGAATCGATATGGAAATAAACATGCGAATCGAATGAGGAGTATGTTTGGTTATGAGAAGATGACAAGTGCAATTCTGAATCGTGCAGATAAAAGGGGTGTGGCTGTCTTTCAAGTGAATCCCGCTTACACTTTAATCTCCGGAAAGATGAAATACATGCGGAAATTCGGCATCTCTATTCATCAATCCGCGGCTTTTACGATTGGGCGCCGAGGGTTAGGGTATAAAGAAAAAGTACCTGGGGTGCTTCAGCCTTATATTCCAAAGAAAGACGCACATCACTGGAGCCATTGGCATCAATTAAACAATCGATTGGATATTCGCACGCATCATTTCTATCAGCTATACGATGTAGATCAACCGAAAGAAGTCTTACAAATCGAACGGTTACACTTGTTTGAAAATGAAAAGAAAAAACTAGCAAAACTATTTGCATGATAAAAAAGAGCACTTTGTCCCAGATTTTCACGCTTATTACCAGAGCAGATAACAAGTCTAGGAACTGGATGCATGACAAAGTGTTCTATCCTCGATATAAGAACAAAGTAGCTGTACCTATTTTGTTTACCTTTCGTCGGAAGATAGAATGGGTCGTCTTACATTACATACAGACACTACCGAACTCTATATTGTTGTATCCTCTTTGTTGAACGAGAGGAACTGTTTTTGTGAGGACAGAGACAGGAGAATCCCCCACCTCAAGCTCTTATAGAGGTAGGTGGGGGTAGTTCAATATGTTAAGCTCTTATACAGACTTTTAATATTTCTCCAACAATATGCCGTTTCTTCTACAGCTAACCTTTCCAAAAATTTTGTATCAATAAGTTCTGGTCTGAATTTTTCATAAAAAAGCTTAGAAGGATTACTAGAAACAACCCATACTAATACAGAAGACATATCATTTTTTATAAATTCTGACACAAGTTCTTGAAATAATCTCTTTCCTAATTTATTTCCTTGATATTCTTTCAATAAGTAAATCGCATACAGTTCTCCGTCACAATTATACTTTCCTGTTCTTTCATGACCACCATCAATAAATCCTATAATTTTCTGATCAAACGTTTCTGCCACATACCTATATTCATTTCCTACCGCTTGTTTAAAGATATTTTCCCATTGCTTTTCCCGACTTTCATACGTTGCATTGTCTATGATTTCATCATATATTATTCCTTTATATGTTATCTTCCAACTATCAACATGCACTTTTGCGATCCCTTTTATATCTTTTTCTGTTGCCTTTCTAATTGTTATATCCATTTCGTCTCCCCCTCTTGTCCCTCATTATACCAAAGGGTAACATAGCATCTATATCAATTAAGCAAATCATTTAATATTTCCCATTCTTCCCTATATAATTAATTTCCTATGGCAATTCATATCAAAAACATTTTAAAGTTGGAATAGTTGGAACAAATACAATCGCAACTAGATCTATTGAAGATTCACGTATATTACAAGACTTTTCTCTTACAGCGGTTTATTCAAGGTTAGAGCAAAAATTATGAAGGAGGCTAGACAACAAATCGGTCTTGTTTTCCCTACTGATAAAGTGGAATTTTAATCATGGGAGGTTCTTCATCATTCGCTTAACTTCTTTATTTTTTCTAAAACTGAAGGATGGTTATTACTACTCATAATAGTGTAAAAAAACAATACTTTTCAAATAAAAAAGGGTGAATTTCATCACCCTTTTTTGATTTAACCTTGTTTCACTCATTAAACTTTATAATTATCTACTTTCAACCTCAACCGAAACAATATGATCAATTTCCTTTAAGGAACTGTATAATTCGGTTGTATATAAATCTTCAGGTGCTAATATAACCATTTCTAATTGCTGAGATTCACTATCAATATCTTTAATTTTCACGCGTTTCACTTGCATGTTTAAGTTTTTAATTTGTTTAAAAATGCCATCTAATTCTCGGTGCTCTTTTACGATAATTTTAATCGCTAAATCCCTTTGTCTTAAAGAATAAGGACCTGCTATTTTAACAAGGTGTGGCAATACATTTATGGCTAATATAATAAGAATCATTGCAACGATTGCTTGTATATAAAAACCTGCCCCAATTGCAATCCCTAAAGCAGATGCTGCCCAAACCATTGATGCTGTTGTTAATCCTGAAATCACATCATTATTTCTTCTTAAAATTACACCTGCTCCAAGGAAACCAACACCACTTACAATTTGTGCTGCTAAACGCATTGGGTCCATGTTTGTATGTCCTGGTGAAGAGTAAACATTCACAGATTCAATCGAAACCATCGTAATTAAACAACTTGCTACAGAAATGACCATACTTGTTTTCACACCGAGTGGTTTATTCTTTAGTTGCCTGTCAATGCCTATAAATAAACCTAAAAAGAGTGCCAAACCTAATTTGAGTAAAAATTCATATGTCATTTTTCATTCTCCTTACTTATATGATGTTCATCATTTCTTTTCTTAAACATCTTTTTTCTCCTTAAACATTAAACTATAACTCTTTTAGAATTTCATTTCCAGTCTTTTCTGTCCTACAAGTTAAAAAAGCCGAAAAACATTATAATTTAAATGTCTTTCAGCTTTTTTTGTCTATATTATTTGATTAAGGTATTTCATTACCTTTTCGCATTTGAGCCTTACACCTTAAATTTATGTATTACCTAACATCATACTATATAAATCCACTTTGATTTTTCGACATATAAATCGCTGCTACGAAGAAAAAAGATGACTTGCACTCGTTTTCTCTCTCTGTTTTCACTTGGCATAGGGCAAGAAGATGATCTGACCGCTTCTATGCATGGCCGGATGCTCTCTCCCCTAAAAAGAAAGGATTTATGTCGGTTTTTTAATTTGGATTTATATACTTTATTTTTGTTCCTTAACCTTGATTTTCGCTTCCTTATAGAATGCTAGTTTTCCTTCATTATACTCTTTTGTATATCCATTAAACTTCTCTTTTTCTTTTTGCATTTCTTCCGTTAATTGATTTACAGCTTTCACTTTCTCACCGATTTCTTTTAACTTTGTTTCTTTTACTTTTAACTTCCCATAAAGTTCTTTTTCAATCGCCATTGATTTCACATAGCTTTCGTTCATTTTTTGAAAAGCATCATAACGATTCTTATAAGATTCTTCTACTTTTTTCGCTTGTTTTTGTATTTTTTTATCTTCAATTTTCTCTACATTACTTTGAACTGAGTTCATCTCTTTCTGTGCTTTCTCTAATGCATCTTTTTCATTTTTTAATATTTTTTCACGCTCGCCCACATTTAAAACTGCTTGGTCTAATTTTTGGGCAACAGCTTCATTATGCTCTTTTCCTTCTTTTATAATTTGAGCATATAATTCCTGGCCTTGTTTTTCCAGCGTCTCTAATTTTTTCGCATCTTCAAACAATGACTTTTCTTGTTTAGCTGCGTTTTCAAATGCAACAAATAGATTTTCTTCTGGCTTTTCGCCAAAACAACCTGATAATAATCCTACTGATAATGCTCCAACTAGTGCTAATTTTCTATAACCCAACTTCTTTTCCTCCTATGTTACATACGTTTGTCATGCCAAAAATTCAACGGGAAGTGATCACCTTCATGATACGCTTCAAATTCATAACCTTTTTCTTTTAATCCTTTTATAATTGCCGGTACTGCTGCAACAGATTGCGGATGAATATCATGCATTAAGATAACTTCTTTAGGATTCGTTGCACCTGTAATTACATTTTCAACAATTTTTGCTGAAGCAGCATCAACAGGCATTTTATTATATTTCCAATCTAAAGAGTCAATCGTCCAATCCCAAACTTTTAAGCCATCTTCTACTACTTTATTACGAAGCGCTTCATTTAAACCAGGCATAGAACCGTACGGAGGACGTGTTAATTTCGGAAATTCTCCAATAATATTTGCTATTAAGCCTTGATCTTCTTTCATTTCATTCACATACTCGCCATTTGTATACAATTTTTTAAAATCATGTGTCATACTATGCATACCCACATAATGACCTTCTGCTTTCTCACGCTTTACTAAATCTGCAAATTGTTTTACATTTGCACCGATTAAGAAAAATGTTGCTTTCGCATCATTTTGTTTTAATATATTAAGTAGTTCAGCCGTATATTTTCCTGGCCCATCATCAAATGTAAGGTAGGCAACTTTTCTAACTTGACCATTAAATTGACTTGGTGCTGTTTTATTCATCTCCACTTTTGACTGCTCACTTGCAAGCTGTATAGAATTCGCTTGATTTGCTACTGCCCTAGCTGGTGATGTGACTGATTGAAACATAAAATACCCCACTGCGATCGCAACAACAGCCACTATTGTGACTACAATGCTTTTTACATTAAATACATTTCCCATTCTATTAAATTCCTTTCTATTAATCTTATATAATTCTTCCATTCATATTAGTATATCTATTCAATTTCTTTTCAATCTTCTAAAATGAACATTAACAAACTGTATACAAAGGAAGTTTTACCCTAATTCGTGTACTTCGTAATTCCTCGCTAACTATATATATGCATTTTATTATATATGTAAACATTTTTAAATAACTCCAATAATATTTTGATTTATTTAATACCCATATATATTATAAATCAAAAAAGGTTGGCCAGGCGCCAACCTTTTACAATTAGTTTCGTGCTGCTTTTGGCGTAACACCTAGATGTTCATTTAACTTTTTAGAAATGTCTTGCACATTTTTTTCATTTGGAATGTAGTAATAAATACCACCGATACGTTTATCCGTACCTTCTATTTGCATTTTCTCCATCTGTAAATCAGTTCCGGCCATATTTCTTGTAATGGAAAGCATATCATCAAATGTTAAGTTTGTTTTCATTTTGCTATCAACTGCATCTAAAAGGGGACCTAATTTACTAATCGATTGAACAGACATTGCTTTTTTCGCAATTGCTTCAATAACGAGCTGTTGTCTTTGACCACGCATTGCATCACTATCAATTTTACGAGTTCGTGCTAACGCAAGAGCTTGCTCTCCGTTTAAATGTTGGTAACCTTTTTCTAAATGAATCATACCTGCTTGATCTTTACTATCTTGTTCTGTAAATGCAACTGGTACATCCACATCAATACCACCAAGTGAATCTACAATTTTCACAAAGGAATCAAAGTTAAATTTCACATAATAGTCAACTGGAACATTTAAAAATCTCTCTACTGTATCCCGTGTACTTTCAACTCCACCAAATACATGGGCATGCGTAATTTTATCCAATTTCTTTTTTGATGGAATATACACGCGAGAATCACGTGGAATACTTACTAATTTTACTGATTTATCATCTTTATTAATTGTTGCCAATAATAGCGCATCCGTACGAACAGCTTCTCCATATTGTCCTTTTCGAATATCACTTCCATCAACACCCATAATTAAAACAGAAATATTATCTTTTAACGGTTCAACCTCTTTATCGCGTTTAGTTGATTTCTCAATTTTTGCATACGCATCACTTACAACCGCATTTGCTTTATTATATAAAAACGAACCATATCCTACTCCACCAAAAATGAGTAGTAAAAATGGAATCAAAATGAACCACTTCACAGATTTTCTTTTAGAACGTTTCTTTTTACTTCTTGTGTTTTGTTCTAATTCAGAGCTCATGTCTATTCTCCTCTCCTTCTCTTTTCCTAGTATACTCCATGTCTATCAATCTTCATATTGAATTTCATTTCATTCACCTTACATTTTTGTAAGGTTTCGTTATAAAGAAGTAAAATCAATATGTATTTCATTTCACATTATACTCTCGTGTTGGATTTTAACAAGACATCAAATGATAATTTCAAAAAATTTACAATTATTTTGTATACTAGTAAAAAATCCCCACCAGTTTAGCACTTTCGTTACCATACCAGTGGGAACCTGCTACATTTATCACTGTTTATTTATTTCAGGTTTGTAAATCATTTTCTTACCTTCGTCAAAAATAATAGCCGATTTTGCAGGTATTTTTGTATTTTCTGTTTTTACATCTTGATCAGAGAAGTTTACAATTACTTTTATGTCCTTTCCATAGGAAGCTGTTTGCACAAGTTTGTCTTTTGAAAGATATGCAAAATTCGTCATCTCTTCTTTTACTGCTTTTTTATGAAATGCTTCCCATGTTTTTAAATGATGTGTAATTTCATTTTTACGCTTCTTCCATTCAACTTCATCTAAGTGATATAAAGGAGGAACGTTATACAATAGTTCATATAACATACGATTTCCGACTTCATCTTTTACCTTCAAGCTACCCCATTCCCAATGATGCGTTGTAATGACAGAGTCATTGTACACTAATTTATATAAAGGTATTGAATACACTGGGTTTAAGTACACTTGTTTATATTCTTCCTTCACTGGTACTTGTTTTACATACTTTTCTGGAACATTTTGATTTGGCGACCAGTAACCCCCAACATAATATGGACTTGTCTTATTCTTTCTCATATCTTCATCGGCCCATTTAATAACGGGTGTTTCAATACCATGTGCAAAAGCAATCACTTGACTTGCAAAATCATTTCCACCCTCAGAGCCAACAACCATACCTTTTTCTTTCGCTATATAATCCATTCGTGCTAAACGTGCTTTTAAATCTTGTTCTTGTGTTGTAATATGTTTTGGAGAATAATCATCATAAATTTCCCCTGTGGCGTCACAATCAATAAACCATGAATTAAATGGGGTACCATTATTTAATATGCCACTAACTCGTTCTTTCACACTAGGCAAAGATAATGTCGGATTTAATTTACGACCTTTTCCTAGAAATCCTTGTATTTTCTCACCATTTTTTTTGGCAACCGTTGCATCTTCAAATAGTGAAGGATCTTTAAAGGAAGCTGTATTCCAATTTTTATCTCCTTTTTCATGAATGGAATGATAAGAATCATATGGACCAACTAAATATCCTATTTTCTCAGCTAGCTTCACAAATTCTGGTTGAATGAATCCTTGTTCCCAGTTCGGCAGTCCAATCCATGCATGTTCAATACCAGCTTCATCCATCTCTTTTAATACATTCGTTCCATCTGCACTACCCCATTTGTCAACATCCTCAACTGCATCACCAAGTGTTGATTTTAACAAATGTTTATTTAAATTATACAATTCCGTTTCAGTTAAGTGATCTACGCCTTTTTTCAATAATTGTTTTGCCTCATCATCAACTTTCGGAAACATATCTTCTTTATAAAACTCCTTCATTCCCAATACTTCATTTATATAACGTAAAACAATATTTTTCTGATACTTATCAATAAAATCTTGCTTATTAATTTGATCAAATACATTTAATTCGCCAGGCTCTTTACTATATTTTTGAATCAGTTCTTTCATCCACCCAAATATAGGACTATTGATTTGTTGTCTTAGTTTTGGCCAATCTACATTACTTTGCGATAAAGCATTTTGATTCCAAAAATAAAAGTGAGCTGCTCCGTATAACTTTTCAACTTCTTTATTTTGTTTTGCTTTCTCTTGTAATGTTTTAAATTCACCTTTCTCTACAATATTGTTCTTATACAATTTTGCAATATTTACCGCATCATTATCAGTCACATACAGTTGAAAACCGTACGATTTATTTTTGTTAATACTCGGAAATTCATGAGTAAAATCAAATCCAATTTTCGGATCAGAATGAAATTCAACTTCATTATTAAACATATTGTTTGCAACAAATACCATGGAATATTTCGAACCATTTAACGCAAAAAATTTCATTGAAAATGATTCCGCAAATGAATACGTTTCATCCTTTAAGAATTTCTTCCAATTTTCATCATTACTCGGAATATACTTACCTTCCCATAAAGGAAGTGTATAATTTTCAGCTTGTACTTTTGGCCAAGTAAAGCTTTCTGCACCTGTAGATTCAATCGCAATATCTACATGATCTTTTTTCTTTTCTAAATTCACTTTTATTTTCTGATCAGGATATTCCCATGATGTATGTGTATCATCTTTTTTCAACTTTGATACTTTCATTTTTGGTAAAGGCTGTGATGCTTGCTCCTTCACTCCATCATGGTCTATTGTTAAAGCAAACGTTTCTGGATTAACCTCATACGTAAAATCTTTATATGTTACTTTTTTTGCTTTGAATTCCTGTGAAACATTTTTTTGTTTCCAATTGCATCCCGTCAAAGCCGTAATTGTCATTGTTGTAAGAAGACATATTGTCATCATTTTTTTCATCTTCTGCACCTCCACCACTGAATATATAGGTGGTTTGTTACAGGAATATGGCAAAGAGCATAAAAAAGAAGCCTGTCTCAAAATTCTTGTATTACGGTCGTTACTACACCAACCTAAAACAAGAAAAGAGTTCGACTCCTTTATGTCTATTATATAAGAAACTGCTCTTCTTTAATCCCTTATCTATATACTATACTTCTCTTCTGTTCTACCAGCACTTTGTTCCCTTTTCACAACTGTTCCTTCATGATCAATTTCTAGCTCACAAACTTGCATCGCCGGAAATACTTTTGCTAATTGTTCAGCAACTTCCTCGCGTTTTTCATATGGAGTCAATATAAAAAGAGATGGACCAGCCCCACTAAGTGCTGTCCCATATGCTCCAAACTTTTTCGCATACATCCGAACTGCGGGTAAAAATGGAACAAGCTGTGAACGGTATGGTTCATGAAATTGATCTCTTTCCATCATTTCACCAACAATTTCCCACTTCTTTTGGCATAACGCTGCTACTAAAACATTGCTGACTGCACTTGCACGAACAGCATCATGAAACTGAAATATTTCTGGCAATACAGAACGACTTTTATTTGTATTTAATTCTTCATCAGGAATAAGAGAGATTACACCTAATTCTTTACTCTCTATTCTAACAACAGATACATGATTCCCATCCATCGCGCCAATAACAGTACCTCCTAAAATAGAAGCAGCTACATTATCAGGGTGTCCCTCAAAACTTGTAGCAAGATGAACTTTCTCATCTGTTGTTAAATGTAATTCTCCAAGTTCATTGGCAAGTTCTATTCCTGCTACAATCGCTGATGCGCTGCTCCCCAATCCTCGCGTAAGTGGAATATTACTAGTAACTTCTATTATATAGGAAGATAACGAAGGACATACTTTAAGTGCTGTACTTACAATTAAGTTTCTCTCATCATTTTGGATAGAAGAATCGAATGAATGTATAACATGCCAATGAGCTGATTGTTCCTTCACAGCCACTTCCAAATATAATGATAATGCTATTCCAACAGAATCAAAACCCGGACCTACATTTGCCGTACTAGCTGGAACACGAACTTTAAATGGAATCACGAAACAATCACTCCTTTAATATGTTCTTTTATTTGTTCCATATCGTTTGAAACACTTGCAATCTCTAAGTGATTAGAGGCAATAGCAATATCAGGATCTTTTAAACCATTTCCTGTTAATACAGCAACAACTGTCTCTCCCTTTTTGATTTTCCCTGCTTGAACATGTTTAATTACACCTGCTAGAGAAGCACTTGACCCTGGTTCTGCAAAAACTCCTTCTGTTTTTGCTAGCAACTGATAGGCACTTAAGATTTCTTCGTCTGATACCATATCAATTTCACCGTTTGATTGCTCTGCTGCTTCTACAGCATAGGACCAGCTTGCTGGATTACCAATACGAATTGCAGTTGCGATTGTTTCTGGTGAATCAATGACATGACCTTTTACAATTGCAGCTGCTCCTTCGGCTTCAAAACCGTGAATTCTAGGTTTCTTGAATCCCTTTTCTTTCTCATATTCACAAAAACCTTTCCAGTATGCCGTAATATTCCCTGCATTTCCAACCGGAATAGCAAGGACATCTGGTGCTTTTTGCAACTGATCACAAATTTCAAACGCAGCTGTTTTTTGTCCTTCAATTCGATATGGATTAACAGAGTTTACTAATGTAATTGGTTCTTCATCTGCAATCTGACGTACAGCTCGAAGTGCGTCATCAAAGTTTCCTTCAATTGAAATAATCTCTGCTCCATACGCAATAGCTTGTGCTAATTTCCCATGAGCAATTTTCCCTTCTGGTATAACGATAATACACTTCAGCCCAAGACGAGCAGCGTATGCCGCTGCCGCTGCTGATGTATTACCTGTTGATGCACAAATAATTGCCTGTGATCCTTCTTCTTTTGCTTTCGCAACTGCCATCACCATCCCTCTATCTTTAAAAGATCCTGTAGGGTTAGCACCTTCATATTTTCCATACAAATGAATCCCTAATTCTTTAGAAATATTCAGAAGTGGAATGAGTGGTGTATTCCCTTCCATCAAGCTTACATCTGGTGTATTGTCATTCACTGGTAAATAAGAAGCATATTGTTTTAATAATCCTTTATACATATTGTTTTTCCTCCTCAATAGCGTAATAACTTTTTATTTCATTTGCTACATTCTCTAGTAATGTTAAAACTTTTTCGAATTGGTACTTTGAAGTTTGATGCGTCACAATCACAATTTCCGCAAGCTCTTGATTTAATGGAAGTTGCACAATTTCTTCTAAGCTAATCGATTCATTAACGAAACATTCTGTAATTTCCTGAAACATCCCTGGTTCATCACGTAATAAAATGCGTAAAAAATATTTCGAGACAACTTCTTCATCCCCTTTTAGTGTATAAGGCACTGACTCTTTTAACACACCTTGACTTTTCACTATTTGATTCATATTTTTAACGATTGAAATAATATCACTTACTACAGCAGATCCTGTTGGCAATTTTCCAGCCCCTGGCCCATAAAACATAACTTCACCAACCGCATGACCGTGTACATATACAGCGTTAAATTCGTTATTCACACTGGATAATGGATGCTGACTCGGTAATAAAGTAGGTGCTACGCTTAAATTAACAGCTGAACCTTGCTTCTCCGCTTTCCCGACTAGCTTCATAGTAAAACCTAGCTTCCCAGCCATTTCTAAATCTTCTTTTTCTACATTTCGAATACCTCGAACATGTACATCATCTAAAGAAACATTCATCGAAAATCCTAAGTTTGCAAGAATAGCTACCTTTCGTGCAGCATCCAGTCCATCTACATCTGCTGACGGATCTGATTCTGCAAAGCCTAGCTTTTGAGCTTCTTGAAGCGCCTGTTCATACGACCAACCATTTTGACTCATTTTTGTTAGTATATAATTCGTTGTGCCATTTACAATTCCCATAATCTTTTCAATATGATCAGAAGCTAAGCCGTCTACTAGTCCTCTTAAAATTGGAATTCCTCCAGCTACACTTGCTTCATAATACAACTGACAACCATTTGCATTCGCTAATTTTAACAATTCATTACCGTATACAGCCATTAAATCTTTGTTTGCAGTTACGACATGTTTCTTATTACATAACGCCCTTATAATAGCCTGTTTTGCTTCTTGAATTCCACCCATCACCTCTACTACGATATCAATATTGGGATCTTCTAAAATTTCATCTGCATCATTTGTTATCATGATTCCATCAATTGAAACATCTCGTTCTTTTTCCACATCACGTACTGCCACTGCCTTTACCTTTACTTCATATCCTGTATCAAGACTTATTTTCTCCTTGTGATCTTCCAAAATATGAACGACACCGCTCCCTACTGTTCCAAGTCCTAATACTCCAACATGTACTACATTGCTCATTTTTTAATCTCCTCCTATTTTTTAAACTACTTGACCATTATCTTCTTCCTATTTGCGCAGTTAATGGTGATTCTCGTTCGGATCACTCGTTTCACTCCACTGCACCTCCTTTCAATTCAGTAATACATTTTATAAAAAAAACACACTCATCCCTATAAAAGGGACGAATGTGTTTTCGTGGTTCCACCCTTGTTCCAATCCAAATATACATTCGCTTCGGATTGCTCAAGATCAGATAACGGCTGAAACCGTCAATAATTACTAGATTACTCGTTCACTATTGAAGTTCAAAGGTGGTAAGATTATTTCTCGTGTTAGGAAGCTCACAGCCTTTGGCCTCCCTCTCTGCAAACCGTAAAAATTATCTCATGTCCTTATCACTACTTTTCGTTCATATCTATTTGTTAAATTATTATACGTACATATCATACAAAAGCAAGGAATATTTTTTATATTTTTAATTTTCGAATATTAACTTTGTATAAAAAAGCACACCCATCCCTATAAAAGGGACGAATGTGCTTTCGTGGTTCCACCCTTGTTCCAATCCAAATATACATTCACCTCGGATTGCTCAAGATCAGATAACGGCTGAGACCGTCAATAATTACTAGATTACTCGTTCACTATTGAAGTTCAAAGGTGGTAAGAGAATTCCCCGTGTTAGGAAGCTCACAGCCTTTGGCTCCCCTCTCTGTAAACCGTAAAAATTATCTCATGTCCTTATCGTTACTTTTCGTTCATGTCTATTTGTTAAATTATTATAATTACGAAAATTCGAAAAATCAATCCCGTTTTTGAGAAAAAAATTATACCTTTTATTTCCCACAAGATAATTACACTTTTATAACTTATTTCAAGATAATAATTTAAACTACTAAAAAAATGATTAAACCTACATAATTACCTTTTTAAATTTGGAATTCATATAAAGTGAAACTTTAATCAGTGGGGGTTTTCTTCATCCCCCACTGATTATTAGCCCTCACCAATCGGGCTTTTACGGGCAGTTCATCCCCCTTCTAACTTCTTTGCTTTTCCAAATTTTGAGGTGGGGGTCTTACTGCCCGTTAATGCGGGATAAAAATATCAAGTAAAACAATTATGCTTTTGATTTTAAATACTGATTACCAATAGAATGAATGCTCTTTAGATTCCTAAATCATTAATTATATTTATATATTTTATCAATCAATGTACTATGCAATATTTTCAATATAATCTTTTTGTATAACTTTCTTCTAAAGAACGTGCGACTTCTTCTTCATTTGCATTTACTTTTGCATGATCAGCAAGCATTTTTGCTGCTGATGGTAATGCTTCTTTTTCTAACCAAGAATTTGGATTCCATAATTCAGAACGTATAAATGCTTTTGCACAATGGATGAAACACTCCTCTATTTTTACAACGATTCCGAGAAGTGGATTGCGACCCCTTACTTGCATTTTCTCTAAAATCTCTTCGTCTTTTGTGATAGTTGCACGCCCATTTATCCGTAATGATTCTCCAAGCCCTGGAATAAAAAAGATAAGTCCCACCCGTGAGTTAGATAAAATATTAAGGATAGAATCCACCCTCCGATTCCCCGGTCTTTCTGGAATTACAATTTGATTTTCATTTAAAACATATACAAATCCAGGTGCATCCCCTCTTGGTGATGCATCACAATGACCAAATTCATCTGAAGTAGATATTACTAGAAAAGGAGACTTAGATAGAAATTCACGACAATGATAATCGAGTGATGGGATCACTTTTTTCACCGCGCGTTCACTTGGATATCCTAAAATAAGACGTAATTCTTCTTCTGTTGAAATGAGCGAATTTATTTTTTTCTCGCCTAGTCCCATTCCATATACACTCCCTACTTAATTATCGTTATTTTCCCAAAATTACATACATTCATTGTATAATAAACTATGCAGAAAGGGGAATATCAATGGCAGAATGGTTAACGATATTTGATACAGAAGGAAACAAAATTGGAAAAAAACTACGTGATGATGTACATCGTGACGGTGATTGGCACGAAACATTCCATTGTTGGTTTGTAGAAAAAGATAATGAAGACATCTTTCTACACTTCCAATTACGTGCTAAAAACAAGAAAGATTTCCCAGGAAAATGGGATATTACATCAGCGGGACATATTATGCATGATGAAGATGTACGAATAGGGGGTCTTCGTGAAGTAAAAGAGGAATTAGGACTTTCCTTTCAAGCTACTGATTTAGAGTACAAAGGCATTTTTAAAATCAACCATGAAATCCCGCATTTCATTGACCGTGAAATGTGTCATATGTATTTTCATGCTGTTACAAAACCACTTCCATTTGCTCCAGGTGATGAAGTTGAAGATGTAATGAAAGTAAATGCGACTTCTTTTTTACAGCTTTTAAAAGGAGAAATCTCATCTACAACAGGCATTCCAGTTTTAAACAAAAGCGCTAAATCTATTACAATAACATTTGAAGATATTTATCCATATGAGCTTGAATATTATGAATTTGTCGTAGAAAAAGGACGAGATATGCTAAAAATCAATAACTTCTAAAATTTAATTGACCCCCACTTAAATAGTGCAGGGGTCAAAACTATTTGTACTTCCTTAATAGAACAGCTTGAAAATTTCACAAGTAAAGTTTATTGTTTCTCCAGTACCTTTAATTTCTTCTCCACCCGTATAAACAAACGAATGATTAATACTATCATAAGGATTAAAATAGCAATCATTGTATGTGGGTACCAAAATAGCAATCCGATTAAACTTCCTATTAAAATCATTAAAAGTCCATTTTGTTTCATAACTTCAGCGCTATATTGATTTCCAACATCCCACAAATCTTTATTTTTCATTGATCGCTTTGTTCGATATCCGTATACTGCGTTAATATCTGTTGGTGGATTTTTTTGCAATATGAGTGCGGATAGTATAAATATAATACCGATTAACAAGCTCATTCCTATATTTACAAGCGCATATGTCATCTTATTCCCTCCACATCCACACACATATTTTCAAACTTATTTGTCAGTTTATAGTTTTATTATACAACAAAAACCAATCGAAAACCTATATTTTCCAAAAACAAAAATACACCACTCTTGTTTAAATGATGTACAAGCTGAATACAGTATTTTATATTTATAGGTCCACCTTATCGGTCATTTACTTTCTCTGTTTCGACGTATGAAACATGTTAGGAAGCGTCACGAAACGTGACCCTTTCGCTTTCAGTTCAGTAATGATTCGATCTAGCGCATCCACAGATCCTTGCAAATGTCCTCCCGGTGTAGAATGCTGGAGTATAACACTTCCTGGAAACGCATTCCCTAACACAGTATTTGTAACCTGCTCTGCACTTACTCCTTTCCAATCAACTGTATCTACACTCCATTGTACAGTCATAAAATTCTGTTCTGTCGCCCACTCTAATTGTTTTTCACGTATTTCACCATAAGGCGGACGTATAAACTTTGGTGCATACCCTATCAACTTCTGCAATATCTCTTCCGTTCTTACAATTTGATTACGATATTCTTCATCACTTACTTTAACTAAATTTGGGTGGTTATACGTATGATTCCCAACAGTATGACCCTCATTTGCAATTCGTTTTACTACATCAGGATATCTTTCTGCATTTTCACCAAGAAGAAAAAAAGTAGCTTTCACACCATAATTTTTTAACTTATCTAGTATTTGCGGAGTAAATACAAAGTCTGGTCCATCATCAAATGTAAGGGCAACTTCCGCTTTATTATATGGACCAGAAAATGCATAAGCATATTTTTCAACCCAAGAAAAAGGTGTCCACGAGCCTCTATCTTCTTCTGCACCTTGAACCTCATTCTTCAAACCAGCATTTAGCAAATCAGGCGTTACACTCAAATAGTTTTGATAATAAAATACATTTGAGTATGGCAAATAAGAATACATATTATATAAAGGCGTATTACGTTCTGAAACCCATTGAAAAGGAGTTAGTATCTCTGATGGATAAAAATAATACATAATTAATAAAACCTCCCTAAAATTTTATATGCAGTTCATTCTTATTTTGTCAGGATGATTCATGTTCCTGAACAGAAATAAGACCGTCCCATTTTGAAACGGTCTTATTTCTATCTATCATATACTTAATAAATTGTTTGACTATCTTTTGGTAAAGATCTCACATGTTTTAGATAGCTTGTTACTCTAGCATCGTCACCTTGTGGATATTCAAAACTAAAATATCTAGCAATTCCGATTGCAGTTTCCCTAAATAAATCCCCCATTACAAAGAACGACTTCCAAATATTCTCATAATCTGCATTTGAAAATGTCTCTATATATTGTTTCCACAAATCATCCTCAAGATATTGTTCAAAATACTTCCCAAACTTTCCGGCGTTTACTGTAAAATTTGTTTTTATCCCAATATGCCATTCTAGCATTTGCATCAGCATATTTCGAATAGGACCTTCAAGCATTCCTTTTACATAAGGAAGTTCTTCTCTCCACAACCCTTTTGCTACATTTGTACTACACCACCAAAACTCATTACAGCAATCTGCAAATTCTTTTGCTGTTGGCCTTTTTATACAGTAATCCGAATCATTTGCTGGTGGAAATGGCTCAATAGCACCATCTTTATCAAAAAGAAGTACACTCAAACTATCTCCACCAAGAATTTCATGTATTAATTCTACTGAAACTAAAGTCAAATCGATTCGATTCCCGTCTATAAACTGCATCAAATAAGGAAAGCTTCCATCCTCTTCGGGTGGAACTAAAGTGCTTTCTTCTGGCATTTGTACAATCATTATTTTTCCAAATCTATTTATCCAACTGTGATCAGATGTGAATGACTGTATATCTTTCACAACATATACAATATCGTAATCTTGAAAACAATCTCTCTTCACATTCGGATTCACACGAGAACCATTCATAATCACTGCGCGAATACGCTCATCTTCTCTTGCTGCATTTAATATTAAACCCATCATTTCTTTTTCACTTCTCATATTTTTATAGCCTCCAAATTTTATTAGTGCATTGTACTGCATTCATTTTGGAGGAGCACGAGAAGAGTTCCCTGTTTTCCATCCATGTTATAACATATCAAACATTTTTTATTTCCCCCTCCTAGTCTAGTAGATCTATAATTGGCATCTAGACCTCATCCTTCTGTTACAAGCGCAATTACAAATCCATCATACCCCTTACTCCCCACAGTTTGGATCACTGTAGCAGTAACACGCGGTTCAGCAGCAATTCGTTCATAAAAACGTCGTATCCCCTGTACACGAGCGTCTTCATTTAAACCATTGACCACCTCACCATCGCGCACTACATTATCACCAATAATTAAACTACCACACCTCGAAAGTTTAAGAGCCCATTCAAAATATGCAGGGTTGTTTTGTTTATCAGCATCAATGAAAATAAGATCAAACGGCTCACAGTTTTCAGTAGCCATTTGCTGCAACGAATCTATTGCCATTCCAGTACGCACATGAACCACTTCACTCAAATTAGCTCGTTTGATATTAGCACGGGCAATTTCAGCATACTTTTCACTTGCTTCAAGCGTGATAAGACGACCATCTGTTGGCAACGCCCTTGCAAGCCATATTGTACTATATCCACCTAAAGTACCAATTTCTAAAATATTTCGTGCACCTTGAATTTGCACGAGCAATTGTAAGAACTTCCCTTGAGTTGGCGAAACATCATGTGCTGGCAAATTAGCTTCAGCATTTACTTGAAGTACCTCTTCAAGAATAGAATCAGTTGGTATAAGTAAATCCGTAATAAAATGATCAACAGCTTTCCATTTATCAATATTATTCACGTAAATACCATTCCCTTCGAATTGTATAGGATAATCCTTCAATAACTTTCATCCCTCATTACAGTTCGTAAAATTCAGAATTAAAAAGAAATAAATAAAAAGGATTTGGCTTTAAACCAAATCTTTTTTATTCATATACAACTTCTTACGGATTAGTAGACCAAAGTCCTGCAGATTTAATAAATGTACGTTTATTTAATTTCAGCTGCGCTACGATAAACTCAGCGATATCTTCTGCTTGCATGACTTTCTCAGGGTTACCATCTGTTAATCCTAATTCTACCGCCATATCAGTTGCAACAGTACTTGGTGTTAAAGCTGTTACACGAATGTTGTGTTTACGTACTTCCATTGCTAACGATTCTGTTAAACCAAGAACACCAAATTTAGAAGCGCTGTATGCACTTGTTACTGGTGCACCTTTTTGTCCTGCTGTTGATGAAATATTAATAATGTCACCAGACTGTTGTTCAATCATGCCTGGTAGCGCTGCGCGAGTTGCGTAATATACACCCATTAAGTTTACTTGGATGATTTTTTCCCAATCAGCAACATCTAATTCTAAGAATTTGCCAAACTTAGAAATACCCGCATTATTAATTAAAATATCAATAGAACCTAATCCTTTTTTTAATGTTTCAATAGCAGTAGTAACTTCTTCATATGAAGATACATCAGCAGTAGCAATAACAGCTTTTACACCTTCTGCTTCTACTTCCTTCGCAACTGCTTTTAAGTTTTCTTCTGAGCGTGCTAAAAGACCAACGTTCACACCTTCTTTTGCTAAAGCAATTGCCACAGCACGGCCAATTCCTCTTCCTGCTCCTGTAATTAATGCATTTTTTCCTTGTAATAATTCTGCCAAATATAACACTCCTCAATCATTCTAAGTTGCTTTTTCATACCATGAATTCTATATGTATATCATCCTAAATGCAATTATGCACTTTGATGTGCGTAGGTTACTTCTAGGTAACCTATAATTTTTTTTATTTCTTACTAAACAAATAGAGAAGTAAAAGACAGTTTCCTCTGCCCCCACTTCTCTATTTTCAAGTGCTATGTTTACTCCCAGGAATCAAAACGATAAATTCCGTTCCCTTTCCAACTACACTCTCTATCCGGGTCTCTCCCTTATGAAGATCAATCACTTTCTTCACAATTGCCAATCCTAAACCACTACCTCCATGTGCACGATTTCGTGATGAATCAGCTTTATAAAAACGTTCTAATAAAGAAAACAATGTCGTTTTCCCACTACCACTTGGACCTACAATTGCAGTCACTTTTCTTGATTCAATCGTAAATTGAATATTTTGTAGTACTTTCTCTTCCTCGTTATATTCAAAATCCACATTTTTACCTTCTATATGATGTTCCACTTCATATTCTAAAATTGTATTAATGCGTTCCGTTGCGCCAATTGCCTTTTGGAATTGTGTAAAGAACATAGAAAGTTGACTCATTGGCATAACAATTTGCATTAAATATAAAATAAATGCCACAAGTTCTCCAATTGTTAATGCTCCACTAGAAACTCGCATTCCACCATATCCTACAATAATGACAAGTAACGCCATTAAAACAAATGACATAACTGGTGTAATTAAAGCTTGAACCTTGCCTTCTTTCAAACCAAACGGTTATTTCTAAAATTAGAATACGATATGAATGTAAACAGTCAAACGATTAATCTACTGATTTGGTAATAAAACACATCAAATCTTATCTTTACAACAGATATAATCATCTGATATTATTACCTGGTACTTAATAAAAAATAAAAAAATTACCATTCTATAGTCTACGCAAAAAGAATTTAGAATGATTACCCATATATAACTATAAAAATATATATTTTCATAGCATACGCATCTCACTAATCTTCATTCACCGAAAGGGGTATACCGTGCAAGCAAAAAAGAATTCTGAAAAGAAGACCATTATATTCATTCATGGATTAGTCGGAAATCGTCGTGCCTTCAAAAAAGAATATAAACGATTTTCTCCTTCTTACAATATTATAACGTATGATTTACTAGGTCATGGTGAAGACAAAGGGCAAGCAATAGACTTTTCTTTAGATCGATTAGTACAGCAATTATCAGACCTGTATGAGAAAGAAGGTATTCAGCAAGCTCATATTTGTGCCCTAAGCTATGGCTGTTACATTGCCACTATATTCGCTCACAAATATCCAGAGAAAGTATTAAGTCTTTGTCATATTGGAGGTCATTACAATAATCCCTCCCTTTTATATAACGTCTTTCTAAAGTTTTGGGACAACCGTGAAAATGAATATTCCACTTGGCTTTATCAATATGCGAGTACAATTTTCCCAAGTGGTATACTAAAAGCAAGTCCTTTTGCGGTTATTTCAAAAAACATTTATTATCGGTTTGGATTACAATTGCATTCATCGATTATTGTCGAATCGCTCAAACACCGTCTAGAATTCGATTTAAAATCTCGACTACGAGAACTATCACAACCTATTCTATGGGTAATGGGTGAACACGATCATCTCTATAAATCCTGTTTATTTGATTTAAAATCCATTCTTCCAAACGTTTTATATAAAGAAATCCCACTAGCCGGCCATGCCGCAAACTTATTCCGTCCTAGCTACTTCCATGATTTATATTCCAAATTTTTACTGGACGCATAAAGACATCTAAAACAGAAAAAGCTTTCTAGTTTCCTAGAAAGCTTTTTCTTATAATATGTAAGAATACGGTTCTTATTATGCTTTTGTGTAACCTGCTAGATGCTTACTCCAGTAAGAGTTATTTACTGAGCTAATTCTTACACCAGTTTTTTCAGTTTCTGCACTGATGAACTGACCATTTCCTAAGTAAATACCCATATGAGTCATACCTGCACCTGCACCAGTAGTATCTTTAAAGTATACTAAATCACCTGGTTGTGGATTACTAGTATGCGTCTTGCTGCTCCAGTAGCCAGCAACAGTTTGACGTCCACCAGAATGACCTGCTTTATTTAATACGTAGTAAACGTAGCCACTGCAGTCAAAACCTGATGGTGTTGTACCACCATATACATATGGTGAACCATTTAGCGATTGTGCAATAGACACAATTGATGAGCCATTAGCAGATGGTGTTGTCGGTTTTTCTGTTTGTGGTTTTTCTGTTTGTGTATTTCCTTGCTCACCGCCAGTAGCTGGACGAGAAGGCGTAGTTACATTTGCTGTACCACCTTTTACAAACTTAACATGGTCTGCACTTACATAGCCAGTTCTTCCTTGGTGGTTAATTTTATACCAACCGTTTTCTCCACCAATAACTTGTAATGTTTGGCCTTGTACTACGCCACCAATTACAGCATTATATGTAGCCGGGCCTGTACGTACACGTAAAGCTCCTGTATCAACAACATATGAGCCGTCTTTTCGGATTGTCATTTCATTGTTGTTTGGCTTTTCTGTTTCCGTACTTACATTTGTAGTTGTACCGCCTTTTGTTACAAAGTCTTTACTTACATAGCCAGTTCCGCCGTTGTGGTTAATTTTAAACCAGTCTTGTACTTCACCGACAACTTGTACAGTTTGTCCTTTGCCTACAGTACCTACAACTGTATGAGAAGCACTAGGACCTGTACGTACATTAAGTGAAGAAACGTTTACCGTATAGTTACCTGTTCCTTGTTGAACAGCAGTTCCTGTTTTCTCACCAGTTGTTACAAAATCACTGCTTACATAGCCAGTTTTACCGTTTACATTTACTTTAAACCAACCATTTTCTTCACCAGTTACTTGTAGAACTTGTCCTTCTTGTACTTTAGAAATAATATCATTTCCTGTACCAGGACCTGTACGTACATTCAATACATCAGCTGTTACTGTGTATTTAATGTCAGATTTTTTCTCTACTGTTTGTGTTTCAGTTACTTTCGGATCAACTGTTTGTGTTTGTTTTTGTGTTTGTCCATCGATTTCTTTTAGCGCGTCTGTTGAAACTTGTGCGTGAGCAGCATCCATTCCAGGAACTACTGCACCGGCTACAGAAGCTGCCGCTAAACCTGCTAGTACTTTTTTCATAAGTTGTATTAACTCCCTTTCCCTACTACCCTCTTAAAAAAATGATTTTAATATCCTACCAAAACATTGGAAATGATTTCATGTTAAATTCCATTTTTATACAAGGGCTTTCTTTTTCACACGTCAACTATTTTAAATTATCAATGTGAACTTCACGTGAACTTCATGTGAATTCCAGCTTCATATACAGCGTTTTCGCAATAAAACATTTAATTTTTTCTATTACAAAACGAATCAAAGCTTCTAGTAGTATCCATTCTTTACTTACTTCACTAATAAAATCATGATATCTAAGTAAACAATTGGTTTTTCTACTGGTCTTACAAAATAGTTCTTTTCATGAGTCACCTTCTTATCATTACAAAAATTCCGCCATTTATCAACTATATAGTATCCTAAAAAATTATATTTATATGAAAAAGAACTTTTCTCGTTCTGGAGCAATCCAAGAATCCATGTTTTGATCGCTATCCCTTACTAAACGATTTACTAATATATCATGCCATATATAATTTTCTAGTAAATATATATGAACAGGATCATCTGTATAAAAAGCATTTCCTTTTTGTTCTATCGAGTGACCATATACCATTTCTTTTCCATCAATTGATAAGATAAACCATTTATGACTTCCAATATTATTAACGTAACTTGTTTTTCTATGAATTTCTAATCCTTGCAACGGATCGTCAACTTCAAAGACAATACCCTTTAAACTACATTCTCTTTCTTTTTCTTTTAAGTCTACTAATAGTTTTTCATACATAGTATCCCAAATTGACAAAATAATCTTTTTTTTCGCTCTTCGAATTAATATTCTGCAGAAAGCTAGTATATTTTCTTCACCTTTCAAAGTGGTTACTCTCGGATCCACCTCAGGTTCTTTTTTTTCAAATACTTTTAATTCTTTTTCTACATACGTGTATGTCTCTTCCCATTTCTCTCTTACTGCCTCTAAAAACACATCTACAGGTAAAGGAGAATATTGTACTGCTTCATTTATTTCTTCCTTCATTACAATGCCTTTTTGTTCAAGGGTATTCAATATTTCATATATACGTGCACGAGGGACTCCAGAATTTTTGCTAACTTGATAAGCACTAGAAGCTCCTTGTTGAACTAATGAAACATAGGCTTTTGTTTCATATTGATTTAAGCCAAGCATTTGAATTTTTTGTAGTAAATCTTCCATTGTAAGCCTCCCGCATATTTTGTACTTGCCGCAACATTGACAGTAATTATTACTTTAATAGTAAACACAAAAGTGGTTGGAGTAAATATTAAAGAGGCATTATCAAATTTTCATTTACACAAAGCAATTAAACAGATACTATCTTAGTAGTGACTATTCTAGGATGGGGGAAATACATATGGAGGACATCAATCTTTATACAATGTTTTTTTTAATTGCTTCAGGTTTTTTAGCTGCCTTTATCGATTCTGTTGTAGGTGGCGGTGGATTAATTTCTATACCAGCTTTATTATTCACCGGCCTCCCACCTTCAACAGCTATTGCAACTAATAAACTGGCAAGCTCAATGGGATCACTTATGAGTACCATTTCATTTATTCGATCTGGAAATGTGAATTTCAAATTGGTCTCTAAGCTATTCCCTTTAACTTTTATCGGGGCTATACTTGGCGCCTTTGTAGTCAAACACATTTCATCTGAAATATTAAAACCATTAGTACTTGTTCTATTAATTGCCGTTGCGATTTATACGATTATGAAAAAAGAGTGGGGAAAAGATGCAAGTTATAGTGGAATGAGTGTAAAAAAAAGAGTTATCTTCTCTTCTGTTATTTTTATCATTGGATTTTATGATGGATTTTTCGGGGCAGGAACAGGAGCATTTTTGTTATTTACATTTTTGATCATTGGATTTAATTTTGTGCAATCAGCTGGAAATGCCAAAGTTTTAAATTTTGGTAGTAACATCGCTGCACTTATCATTTTTCTTTATTTAGATGTTGTTAATTTTGCATATGGACTTCCAATGGGAGTTGCAATGATTTTCGGGGCTTTCGTAGGCTCAAATTTCGCTATAAAAAAAGGAGTATCTTACGTACGAATTTTATTTATCATTGTAACGTTACTCCTTATCAGTAAAAATATTTTAGCTTATTTAGGCTTTTTTGATTGAAGACCTGATTATTTGGAATCTTTATGCTTATATTGTTAAAATAACCAATATAGTTCAAATAATTAGGAAGAGGAGTATTATCCATGGAACAAATTATTGATAATGGTTCGAAGCATTATATCGATTTTCACTATGCATTAGTTCGTACGCTATCCTTGGTAACGTTCAGAAAAATCCCAACCATTGAAACAAAAAAATCCGAATTAAAAGTTACTATTGAAAATCAAAGTAATAATTTAAATCATAAGAATCCTTATAAATTATAATTATTTTTTAATAATTTATCGCACAAACAGGGAATTACTAATAACCGCATTCCCTGTTTGTCTATTTCATTTATTTTGAAACCACTGCGTCACATGATGGATTTCGCTATCTGTCATTCCATACCCATAATGATACCTTGAATTGAACTTCTAATGACTAGAAGTCACAAGATTTTAAAAATCTTTTATTGGTCTCGTACAAAACAAAAAAGGATTACCTATATAGGCAATCCTTTTCCCATTTTATTTATGAAATTTCACACGAGTTTCTAACGGCTGAAATTCTTTTTCACCTGCTGGCGCAACTGGCTTACCAAATGGCATTTGAGCGATCAGCTTCCAAGTCTCTGGAATATCCCATTCTTTTCTTACTTCTTCATCAATTAATGGGTTATAATGTTGCAGCGTTGCACCAAACCCTTCAATTTCTAATGCTGTCCAAATCACAAACTGTAGCATTCCTGATGATTGCTGGGACCAAGTCGGGAAATTGTCTTTATATAATGCAAACTTTTCTTGAAGATCTTCTATTACTTTGCTGTCTTCAAAATATAAAACTGTTCCATATCCACTTTTAAATGCGTTCATTTTTTCTTCGGTTGGTGCAAAATTATTTTCTGGTACAATTTTTCGTAATGTTTCTTTCGTAATATCCCATAGTTTATCATGTTGTTCTCCTAATAACACAACAACCCTTGCACTCTGAGAATTAAAAGATGAAGGTGTATACTTTACGGCATGATTCACTACTTCTTGAATTTTCTCATCAGAAACAACTTGCTCTTTACTAATTGCATAAATTGATCTTCTGTCTTCAATTGCTGAATAAAAATCTTTTGCCATACTAATTCCCTCCAATTTTTATTTTGAGGCTCACTAATCTGTATTATGGTATATCCCGCCCCAAACTTATTAATAATAAGTTTATAACTTTATTATATCTACGTAGAAAAACATTTTCAAACAATAGCACTCATACTTTTTAGTTTTTGTTTTTGATACCTTTTATATTCCCTTAAAATAAAAAAACAGCTTATTTTCCACTCAATCCGAGTTTTAAACAAGCCGTCTTCTTTCATAATAGATCCTTCACCTACTTAACAATCTCGAAACCATAGGACATTAGTTTATGCGTTTCTGTAAAACGTTTCATTTGGCTCTTCGTACCCATAACAACTGTTACAAGTCGCTTATCACCTTGTTTGGCAGTCCCAGTAAAGCAATAACCCGCACTATCAGTGAAGCCTGTTTTCAGTCCATCCATTCCTTCTAAGTAAAGTCCTTGGTTGGCCGGATTCAACATTTCATTCGTACTCGTAACCATCGTGCTTTTAAATGCTAACTGACTTTGACGTAAATGTGTAACATCTAATATCTCCGGGTAATCTGTTACAAGGTGATACGCTAACTTCGCTACATCAGCTACAGTCATCTTCGTTTCACTTCCATCAGGCTCTTGCAATCCAGAAGCATTTACAAACTTGGTTGCTTCTGATAACTCCAGTTGTTTCGCTGTTTGATTCATAAGATGGGCAAAATCTTGCTCAGTTTTTGCTATATGTTCCGCTAAAGCAACTGCAGAATTGTTGGCCGATTGGATCATTAACGCATGGTATAGGTCTTTAACCGTTAATACATCCCCCGTTTGTACCGGAATTCTCGCACCTTCTGCTTGTGCCGATTTCGCACTTATTTTCACTTGATCTTCCCAATGGACCTTTCCTTTATGTATGTTTTCTAAAAGAATATATGCTGTCATCATCTTTGACATACTCGCCGGGGCAAGTAGCTCTTCTTCATTGTTTTTATACATGACTTGCCCATTACTTGCATCAATGATCATTGCTGCTTTCGCTTCAACTACTGGTACATATTTTTGTGGGATCATCTTTTCAGTTAATCCTGTTTTTGGTAACTCTGCTACTTGTAGGGGCGGACCATCTATTGTCATTTTTTCTTTTGCTTCGGAAACATTAATACCATTCTTCTCTAGAATACTCCCTTGGAAAAAGAACCAACATGAACCTAAAATAATAGCACAGAGTATTGTTACGCTTCTCCATCCTAACCTTTTCATCAATAAAACTCCTTTTACTCTACCTATTATAATTTCAAATTTAACCATAACAACAATGTCTTTAAACCGTCAAGGTCAAACAGTAAATAATCTACGATAACTATTTTTTCAAGATTATTTGTTAAGAATATGTTATACTACCAAAAATTCAATAATATAAATTTTCAAATATTAAATCCTGAAACTACTTAAATTCCTAATCGAAACAAGAAAGGTTTGATACAATGATACTACTTAATCCCTTAAAAAAAGGAGATACTATTGGCATTTACTCTCCTTCTTCACCTGTAACATATACATCTCCCAAAAGATTTAATCGAGCTAAAAAATATTTACAAGATAAAGGGTTCCATATATTGGAAGGTAACCTTACAGGTAAGCAGGATTTTTATCGTTCAGGAAGCATTCAAGAACGTGCTGAAGAACTAAATGCATTAATTAGAAATCTGAATGTTACATGCATCATGTCAACAATTGGCGGGATGAATTCAAATTCTCTTTTACCTTATATTGATTACAAAGCATTGAAAGAAAATCCAAAAATTATGATTGGGTATTCAGACACTACAGCTTTACTACTTGGAATCTATGCACAAACAGGCATTACTACATTTTATGGACCAGCACTTGTTCCTTCTTTTGGTGAATTTGAGCCTTTTGTGGATTCCACTTATACATACTTTGCAGAAGCTTTAATGGAAGAACAAGAAATTCCTTACAAGGTAAAGCAACCTTTATTTTGGACAGATGACTTTATAAACTGGGAAGAAAAAACAAAGGACAAAGAACTAAGAAAAAACGAGTGGATTTGTGTAAATGGCGGAAAAACAACTGGAAGACTAATTGGTGGCAACTTAAATACAATACAAGGTATATGGGGTAGCCCATTTATGCCTGGTATTAAAGAAGGAGATATTCTCTTTATTGAAGATAGCTCCAAAGATGCAGCTACCATTGAAAGAAGTTTTTCATTACTTAAAATTAACGGTGTATTTGATAAAGTTTCAGGAATCATTCTTGGAAAGCATGAACAATTTGATGATTGTGGTACACATCGGAAACCTTATGAAATATTATTAGAAGTACTCCAAAATCGTAACATTCCATTTCTAGCAGACTTTGATTGTTGCCATACCCATCCGATGATGACGATGCCAATTGGTGTACAAGTGGAGATGGATGCAACCAATAAAAGAGTAAGAATCATTGAGCAATGGAAAAAACAAATATGAAGTTTAATGATTCTATGAATATCTTTACTTTAATAATGAAATAGAAATTACATAATGAATATAAGGAAACGAGTGGCTTCTATATTAAAAAGCCACTCGTTTCCTTATATTGTTTTACAACATCACTCATGGTATTATATACCTTGGAATGTGAGGAGATAGACAAAGTATACACATTATAAAACAAAAAACCATTTCAAACCACATTCCATGTAATAAGAAAACATAGATGAAATGCATTCTTTTCAAATTAATGTATTTACATCTAAAAGAGAGTGAATATATGAAACCGACTATGAAAAATTATGTATTTTTACATGTAGCTTTCTTGCTATATTCTATCATCCTGCTTTATATGAAATGGGCAGCTAAATTCCCTGTTTCATCCATTTCGTTTTTCATCGCCTATTTTGGACTTGTTGTAATTTTATTTGGCTATGCTATTCTTTGGCAACAGGTAATTAAACATTTTGAAATTTCTAAAGCATATTCCCACCGAGGGATCATCATATTATGGTCCATGTTATGGTCCGTTATCTTTTTAGGTGAGACGATAAAATGGAACAATTTACTCGGTGCAGCTATCATTATGATTGGAATTGTGGTGGTGACGAAAGATGAATAATTATATATTGTTATATATTTTCGGTATTATTTTAGCAAATTACTCACAAATTTTACTCAAAAAAGCAACTCTACAAGAATATGATTCCAAATTAAGAGAATATGTCAACCCTTATGTTATTATCGGCTATTCTTTATTTGTAATTAATGCTGGGCTAAACGTTATTGCACTAAAAGGTGTTCCATTAAAACAGGCTCCTGTATTAGAATCTCTTAGCTATGTCATTATTTTAGTATTCGGTTGGTATTTCTTAGGAGAGAAAATAACAAAAAGAAAAGTCATTGGTAACATTATTATTATAATTGGGATCGTCGTTTTTTCTATCCAATAACAAGTACACGCCTTATTATAATATTCTCGCGTTAAAAAAGTCCGTTATAAATAACGGACTTTTTTCATATCCTCTCTACTGCCCTAAATTTTGAACTTTATCTTTTAAATCTTGAACTTGTTGCACTGTCTTCATAAGCTCTGAGTTTTTAAATTGTTCTACATCTATTTTCCCTTCTTCTATCTTTTTCATAGTTGTATCAATTAATGCATTTAATTTTTCGTTATATCCAACAATTTGCTGATGGATGTCCTTCGCTACATCCGGGGGTGTCAATTCATTAAAAGCTGGGATATCCTTTTGAATATCTCCGAGCTTAGTCTCTAATTCTTTTCGAGCAGCACTATCATTGATTGCTTTTTCTACTAACCCCGGCGCTTCATTTGCAAACGCACTCACTTTATTAACATAGTCTGTCGCCTTTTGAGCATAATCAATTGAATTCTTACCCTCTTCAATCATAGAGCAGCCCATTAAACCGATTGTAATTAAAAACACAAGTAACATCGTCTTTTTCAACTTCATTTTTTACCTCCTAGCTGAATACTAACGTTTCTTCTACTATATTTATAAACACCTATCCCTTTCGCTATACTGTCATTCTAGAATACTAGCTACTTCATTTCCATTTTCATTACCTCAACTTATATATTCTAGCAGGACTTTTCAATTTCCTTTTCATAATCAATTTTGAAAAACATACGGGGTTTTCATGGAACGAATTTCATATACAACAGGCTCGTTTGTTGATTTTTCTCTAGCTGTTAACACTCCTTGATTTCCATAATTGTGTTTCTAATAGTAGTATTTCTCCCATTCCATCTATTAGTAATACGGTATAACCTGTTAACGATTCAGAAATCGTACCTTCTACATCACACTCTTTCATGCTACCTACTGTTAGTACATAGTTTTTCAAAAACTCCTTCATTTCTTTACTTGTCACAGTGCCTATTTCAAATTTGTATACAACCGAAAAAAGACATACTTAAGATACAATTAAGTATGCCGATTCCTTTATACTAACGTTTACTTCCCTACATATCCTATAACTGTTACAAGTTCTGATTCTATATGTACACCGATAATTTCCTCAATAATATTTGTGTATCCTTCCCCTATAGCCGCTCCATATTGTAAGGAAATTTCTTTTTTCTTATAAACTGACTGAGGTATAGTCAAAATGAATTTCCTAAGATCTCTTTCATCCACAGGTTCCATAATTAAAACTATGCCTTCTTCCTCAAACATACAATCATCCTTTCACATACATTCCTAATATGGCTCAGTATTGCCTTTACCTGCTGAGTTCTAAACCCATTTACAAATAGTACGATACTCTTCATTCGATAAAACGCCCATTTCCCATACCATAGTCATACTAATCACTCATCTAAAAATCTCCAAAATAAAAAGCACAAACCTTGACACATCAAGAATTTGTACTTTTATCACATACGATTTCACATTCCTTTATCCATCTCATAAGGTGATATCTTCATCAACGGAAGGTTCCACCGCTGATGGCTAACTTTCACCTATCTTCCACATTTCTCTCTAAATCTCAAGGACGGAGTTTCATGTACTATGCTCAACTTCCTTACTTTTCTCTGGCCCCTTCTTTTTTGTTATACTTCTTATTTTTTTAACCGTACCAGTTAACCCTGTTGGGAAACCTAATAACACAATAATATATAGTAACCCAAGAAAGATCGTCCATCTCTCAAAGATTGGATACTGCGCTGCAAGTTCTGATAAATAATACTTTAAAAACTCAATAATCCCTGCGCCAGCGATTGCTCCAACTAATGTGCCAACTCCCCCAATCATTGTCATTAACAGAGCATTTAAAGTCATTTCAATTGAAAAAACAGTTGTATTTACAAAGCGTAATGTGATGACAAATAAACCACCGCTAAGCGCTGCTACTACTCCCGCAACTATGCTCGCAATAATTTTATAGTGGAGAATTTTATATCCAAGTGCTTCTACACGTTGCTCATTTTGCGAAATTGCCTTTAACACTTTTCCAATAGAAGATTGTGTAAATAAGCGAAGCAATAGAAAGATGACGACTAGACATATGAGTGTAATATAGTAAAATGTGAAACGGTCACGAAACATATCAGGTACACGGAATGTAAAGCCATCTCCTCCATGTGTGAAAGACCGCCATTTTTCAGCAAGTACAAAGAATAGTTGGGAAATCGCAAGTGTTAACATTGCATAAAAATGACTTTTTAATCGTAAAGAAAGCATACCGATTATATAACTGATTATCGTTGATAGTACAACAGCTATCCCAATACCGATTAAAAAGCTTGCTATAGAAACCTCTTGTCGATCTAGTAAGAGTGCAACACAATAAGCACCTATTCCAAAAAACATGCAATGACCGAATGAAACAATTCCTGTATATCCAAGAAGAATATCAAAACTCATTGCAAATATAGCAAAGATGAAAACTTGTGTAAACAAAATGAGTAAGCTCCGTGAATCATTTACGAAAGGGAATACACTTAAACAAATCAATACAACTAGCCCAAAATATATCCCGGCCCGATTAAATGTATTATTCACCTTTTCACCCCTTTTCACCAACGAGCCCCGTTGGCTTGACTACCAAGAAAAACAACAACATTAACATATTTATTGCGAGTGATAAATCAGGTAAATAATAAGCCGTAAACGCTCCAGCCAATCCAACAATTAAAGACGCAATCGCTGAACCTTGCACGCTTCCCAATCCTCCGATAATGACAACAATAAAAGCTAAAATTGCATACTGCATACCCATTTCAGCGAAAATAACTCCTGAATATGGAGCAAGGAGAAATCCCCCTAACGCGGCCATTCCAGCCCCTAATAAAAAGACAAATGAAAATATCGCCTTTATGTTAATACCAAGAGCTTGAACCATCTCCTTATCTATTACACCCGCACGAATCATAAGACCAATTTTTGTTTTACGTAGTAACAACATCAGGCCAATATAAATAAGTACCCCAACAATAATAACAAACAATCGATACTTTATTAATATAATTCCATCAAATGTCAAGCTTCCTTGTAACCATGTTGGTAATTTAGCACTAATTGGATTCGGTCCCCAAAATACTTTTATACATTCACTAAGTACAAGCATTCCACCAAGTGTAACGAGAAGTTGTCGAACATGATTTCCATAAACAGGACGAATAAGGAATCTTTCTAAAACGAAACCAAGAAACATTCCCATCAAAATCGCACCTATTAATGCAAGTACATAGCTACCAGTCATATTGAATAACCAAACCCCTGTAAAAGCTCCCCAGGCAAACAATCCACCATGGGCAAAATTGAGTACACTCATTAAACCAAAAATAAGTGAAAGTCCCGATGCTAATAAGAAAATAAGCATACCTGTCGAAACGCCATTTACAAATAAGTTAACTAACACATCCACGTTCCATACCTCCTCCGTATCAATGTTAAGAAATCCCCAGATACTTATGACATGTTTCCTTATCTTCTTTCAGTTCATTCATTGGACCGTTATGCACGATTTTTCCATTGTCCATAATGTAAAAATAATCACCTATCTGGCTTGCCATCATAAAGTTTTGTTCTACAAGCAAAACAGTCGTTTTCTCTTTCATTTTCAAAATAGCCGACATTAACTTTTCAATCATAATCGGCGCTAATCCTTTACTTGGCTCATCAATTAATAGCAATCCATCACTATTAATGAACGCTCTTGAAATCGCCAGCATTTGCTTTTGTCCTCCGCTCAACAGCCCACTTTTTTTATTCCAATATTGTTTTAAATCCGGAAATAAATCGAGCATCCATTCTACCTTTTCTGCATATTCTATCCCTTTCTTTACTCCAGCGAGAGCAAATGTTTCTTCTACCGTTAAATCATGAAAGATCCCTTGATTTTCTGGCACATAGCCCATTCCTTTTCGCGAAATCAGATGAGTAGATAAACCATTTACTTTCTCATCACAATAATAAATTTCTCCATTAGAAATCCGATTAAACCCCATAATTGAACGTAAAGTCGTTGTTTTTCCAGCCCCATTTCTTCCGAACAATACGGTGATTGTTCCTTTCTCAACCATAAAAGAAACGCCTTGCAAAATATGAAACTGATCCAAATACGTTTCTATATTATCCACTTTTAATAGTGTCACCGTATAATCCCCCTAAGTATGCCGTTTGTACACGTTCATCCTTCATAATCTCTTCTGGTAACCCTTCGGCCAATAACTCGCCATGAAATAGTACAATTAAATGATCTGATACATGTAGAACCATATCCATTTTGTGTTCAATAAGTACAATTGTATTCTCACGATTTTTCTTTATATTCTCTATCACTTGAAGAATAGCTGGGACTTCCTCAACAGAGATACCCGCTGTTGGTTCATCAAGTAGCAATACATCTGTTCTGAGCGCTAGCAGCATGGCCAGTTCTAATTTTCTCTTTTCCCCATGTGCTAAATCTTTCGCTAGCACTTCTTCTTTTTCGTGAAGCAATACTGTCTTCAAAATACGTCTCGCCTCTCCCATCTGCTGCTTGAATCGTGAGAAGTTTGGAAAAAAACTATAATAATCTTGAACAAACGACTGTACACTTAAGCGTACATTTTCAATCACTGTTAATTCCGGAAAAATATTTGTAAGCTGGAAAGAGCGTCCCATACCAAGGCGGGTTCGCTCTGGAATCGATAACTTTGTAATGTCACGTTCTTTAAAATAAATCTCACCTTTTGTTGGAGAAATCTGTCCACTTAACAAGTTAAATAGAGTTGTCTTCCCTGCTCCGTTGGGTCCAATAATAGAAATAAGTTTTCCTTTTGGTATCATCAAATTTACGTCTTTAATGACATGATGTTCTCCAAATGAGACACAAAGATTTCTAGTCTCTAACAAGTTCTTCACTCTATACCCTCCTCAAAGAATTCATATTTTCAGGGTGAAAAAGAGAAGTTGATGTAAAGAGAGATAACCTCCTCTCTTTACATCTTTTTATTACCGAATATTCAATCTATTTATTTTGAATTGGTGGCTCTGTTTCTTTCATTGTTAATTCTCGCTCTAGAACAGGTACTGGATAATCAACACCCTCTTGTTTTTGTAGCGTTACAGAATAAAGCGCTTGCAAAGCTTGGTGGTCTTTCTCTCTAAATTTCATTTTTCCTTTTGGTGTTTCAAATTCCATTCCTTCCATTTTCTTAATAAGCGTATCAACATCTGTATCGCCTTTTGTTTTCTTTAATCCTTCAACGATGGAAATTGCTGCTGACATTCCTCCAGCTGTAAACAAATCTGGAACTGTTCCATTGAAACGTTTCTTATGTTCTTCCACTAGCCACTCGTTCACTTTATTTTTCGGAAGTGTATGATAATATACTGAAAATCCTTGCATGCCCACTAATGCATCCATCGTCTTTAATGCTGGTATATCCGGTGCCCCCGTTGAAATCTTAATCCCTTGCGCTTCTACATTCATATCTTTTAATTGCTTCCATGGTGAATTCGCACCAGCCCAAACAACAAATAAATAATCTGGTTTTGAACTAACGATGTTTTGAATATTTGCAGTAAAATCAGTAGAATTCGTATCAGCATATTGTTCATTTACAATATTCGCCCCTAGCTTCTTCGCTCCCGCTTTAAATGCAGCAATTCCTTCACGACCAAAGGCGTTATCTGGAGCAAGTGTTGCAATCTTTACATCTTTCTTAGCGATGGATGCAGCACCAGAAATTGCATCTTGAGATGAATTTCTGCCTGTTCTAAAAATATATTTATTCCAGTTCTTCCCCGTAATACTATCTGCAACTGCAGGTTCAACAACCATTATTTTTTCATATTCTTCCGCTAGTGGTAACACTGCTAATGTATCACTTGAACTCGAAGATCCAACAAGAAAATCAACCTTGTCTTCCTCTAATAGTTTCGTAGCTTTTTTAACTGCTACATCCGCTTTTGTTTCCGTATCTTCTACAACAAACTTAATCTTCTTCCCATCTACTTTCCCTGTTCCGCCTGTTGCGTAATCTAGCCCTAGTTCAAACCCGTTTACCGTTTGTTTCCCATATGATTCAAGCGGTCCTGTTAACGAAGCAAGAACACCTACCTTAATCGTCTTCTCATCATCTGTACTTGCTTTTTCCCCTGAACATCCTGCTGTTACTAATAATGAACCAAGAATACATCCCGTAAACACCATTTTTAGCCACTTACGTTTTTTTGCTGACATTGTGATCCTCCCCATACTTTACTTTCTGATAGAATCAAATACGCCAAAGTAACCATCCGTAATCATGACTTCTTGTTTTTAACAATGTGAACTATGTTGTCAATAGAAATTTCTCGAAGTACCTCTACATTCGCCAGACATTTCCAAATCCCTTCCAATACATTTGTAAATATTCATACAATTATTCGCATTATACATATCATCCCTTGAACAAATACATTAAAATAACTGTTCTCTTCCTCTAATATATTAGCCCTACAAAAAAGACTAACTTCCAAAATGAGTTAATCTTTTCCCCCAATCGCACTACTCTTAAGACTCTTTACGTAAAAAGTCTACTATTGCACGATAAACAGCATACATTTCGTAGTGATGTTTTTCAAAACTAGAATCAGCACTTGTTCTCACAATAACAAGGTTTTCTGGTTGGTTTATATAAATATTCTGCCCCCAAATTCCTATAGCAAGAAATTCTCCAACTATATAATCTGGTCCAGGAGTCCACCATTGATACTGATAATTATCAGTGAAATGAGATTGATTATCTTTCAGTAGATTATATCTTTCAGGTATGGTTGATTCTCGAATCCACTCTTCAGAAATAATCTGTTTCCCCTTCCAATTTCCATTATGTAAGTAGAGTAATCCAAATCTAGCAAAATCTCTCAACGTAGCATTCAAGAAAGAATAAGATATCATGCTCCCATCACTACCTATATTCCAAAATGCATGGGACTCCATTCCAAGCGGTTCCCATATTTTCTCTTGCAAATATTGTGCTAAGTTCCGTCCAGTTGCTTTTGCAGTCAGCATGCCTAACACTTGCGCATCTATACTTTTATAAGAAAATTTCCCAGAAAATTCTTTATACTTAAATTGATTTATATACTCATTTACACTCTTACTTGCAGTCAATGACGCTTGCATCAGCATATAAAAATCTGATGACAAATTATGATAATCTTCATTGAAATAAATACCAGAGCACATCTGTAGACATTCCTTAATAGAAACATTTTTATATCCGGATTCCTTTAACTCTGGCAAATAAGCAATGATTGGATCCTTTACTGATTTAATATCCCCTTCATCAATCGCTATACCTACTAAAGCAGATAAAAAAGATTTTGCTACAGACCATGAAGTATTAAGAGATTTGCACGTATTTCCATGAAAGTATCGCTCATTTACAACTTTATGATCTTTCATAATGAAAAAGCCTGTCGCCGTCGTGTTTTTAAGAAACTCATCAAGAGTTGATTGTTTCCCATTATAGCTGTACGTAACATTCATATCCTTCAAATCATAATCAAATCGAGAAATATGTCCTTTACGTTTCACCTTTTGGGCTGGGTATACTTCAGAAAGATTACGGAAGTTTTCAATTGTTTTTTTCTTATCAAATAGTATATGAAAATCCACAAAACGCTTCTTATTTGTAGTATTCTTATTCCTTAAATTTAGTAAATTATTTAAACCAACGGCTATTGAAGCTGGAATCATAATAGTTCTTTTAAAACTATATTTCTTATTCATCTTATTCTCCTTGGATCAAAGCATATTACTTTCAACCTTCTTAACCTATACTTAAAAAACTCATATTCACCCTAATAATGTCAATTATGAACAACACAGAAAGATTACTCACTAGTTAATTCTAATATAATCCACTTCAAAAACCCAAAGTATGCAGTGCGATTTACATTTCATGTATGAATCTATTCACAAAGCTCTTAGCTTCTTTAGAATTGGCTCGGTACGGTATTGGCGTGGTTGCAGTAGCAATCGGGTGTCATTGTCGATACACCCATCATTCAAGGCTATAACGATTCAGGGTTAATTGATGTAATGAAAACAAAAGTAACAGGAAATAAATTAACTCAACCTGAGCAGATCGCAGATACTGTTTATCTTATTTCATTGGAAGAAGCAAATTTAATTAATAGTAGAGTTGTTATAGCATATGAAGGTTACGCTTCCTTTAAATAATATTAACTTTCCAATCACTATCATTTTTATACATGCAAAAGCAGCGTAGAATCTATAATTCTACGCTGCTTTTCTATATCAACAAAAATTATGAAATCGAGTTACTCTCTAAACCACCTAATCCTTCTGCCAATTGTTTCTTATCTAAACTCTCACCAATAATCACCAAGTTTGTGGGAAACCCAAAGTCCTGTTCCAATAAAATTGGTACACCAAATGAGTATTGTAATAAGTGCGGATATTTATCTCCATGAAATTTTACAAATCCTTTTACACGATAAATTTCCTGCGATAAATTGGAAAGCCATTCATATAATTGATCTTGATCGATTGATTTTGTAAATTGATATGTCATCGTTTGTATATGTAAATGCTGCTTCATATGTAATGTTTCATGTTCTTCATTTTCTGTAAGTTCCACACCTTCTATATCCTCTAAAGATATATTACAATACTGTGTTTCATACAATTTCGCATGTTTATTAATTGCTGCTACTTCTTCTAAAACTTTTTTCTTCTCCTCATCTTTTAATAAATCTGATTTATTAATGAGGATATGACTTCCGTATTTGATTTGTTCATTTAAAAGTTGTTGAATATTTTTACTTAGTGTATCACGATTTAACCATCTCATTGCATCTAATACAACAACGATGGATTTCACGTCAAGATAAGGAGCTAAAATAGGTGACAGGCATGCATCTAATACTTCAATTGGGTGAGCAACTCCGGTTGTTTCTATATAAATTACATCTGGTCTCTCTTGTTGATATAAAGAATGTAACTGAATCTCAAGTTCATCTTTTAAGGTGCAACAAATACAACCTTTTAAAAGTTCTCTTAAAATATTCTCTTTCCCTATAATATCTGTATCTACCGAGTATTCTCCTATTTCATTCATTAAAACAGCAACTTTTCGATTTTTCTTCTTTTCTGCTAGTAGTAAATTTTGTAGCAATGTGGATTTCCCACTTCCTAAAAAACCACCTAATATATGAATTTCTACTTTACTCATATGACCGACCATCCATTTCTATGCTTTTAATATACTTTAAAGCGTAATTATTACGATTTATATTTATTATTTTATTAAAATAACTGCAATTTGTAAACAAAACACTCCGGTTGTTTTGTATTCCTATATATATTTCGGATGCTCTGTCTTCATAAGTATAGTATGAATAATATAAATTATCTGTTCCATTGTTAATGGATTCAGCATCCTAATTTTCTTCTCTTAATAAAGATTACATTCAAGAGAGGATACTCATGTTTCATTCCCTATGATTCACAACTATATAAACGGATGTATTTTGAAATACTTGAATATCTTTTATGAAATGTAATAAACTAGGTTAGAATCTATAGAAGTAAGACATGTTCTTTCTTACATATCAAAATTACTGAAATAGCGAGGAATTATCATATGAAAAAAGGTATTAACCGTGTTGTATTAGTAGGAACTGGTGCAGTAGGATGTAGTTATGCTTACTGCATGATTAACCAAGGTGTTGCAGAAGAATTTGTTCTCGTTGATGTAAACGAGGCAAAAGCAGAAGGAGAAGCAATGGATTTAAGTCATGCAGTTCCCTTTGCTCCAGCACCAACAAGAGTTTGGAAAGGCAGCTATGAAGATTGTAAAGATGCAGATCTTGTTGTAATTACTGCTGGTTTACCACAAAAACCAGGTGAAACACGTTTAGATTTAGTTGAAAAAAATGCTAAAATCTTTAAACAAATTGTTCGTAGTATTATGGATAGCGGATTTGATGGTATCTTCTTAATTGCTACAAACCCTGTAGATATTTTAACTTACGTAACTTGGAAAGAATCTGGATTACCAAAAGAACGTGTAATTGGTTCTGGTACAACTCTAGATTCTGCCCGTTTCCGCTATATGTTAGGAGAATATTTCAATATTGACTCTCACAATATTCATGCTTACATCATCGGTGAACATGGTGATACAGAACTTCCAGTTTGGAGCCACGTATCAATCGGAATTCAAAAACTACAAACGATTCTTGAAAAAGATAATGCCCTTAATCAACAAGATTTAGATGAAATCTTTATAAATGTTCGCGATGCTGCTTATCACATCATTGAACGAAAAGGTGCAACATACTACGGAATCGGTATGTCCCTTTTACGTGTAACAAAAGCAATATTAAATGATGAAAATAGCGTATTAACTGTATCTGCATATCTTGAAGGTCAATATGGACAAAAAGATGTTTATATCGGTGTTCCTGCAGTCTTGAATCGTCAAGGTGTTCGTGAAATTTTAGAAGTTGAATTAAGTGAAGATGAAGAATTAAAGTTCGATCACTCTGTTCAAGTACTAAAAGAAACAATGGCTCCTATACTGTAAAATACATGCTAATTATGACCTTATAAAAAAAGCAATCCAAAATACTTGGATTGCTTTTTGCATAGCTTAAAAATTCATTCCGTATTTAGATCCGATTTCTCTCCATCGTACACTTCAAGCACATCAAGTAAAAAGATAAAGATTGGAATTCCAATAATGAGTCCCCATATTCCTAAAAAATGCTCTGAAAAGATAAGAACCATAAACGTATAAAAAATGGGTAAATTCGTTTTTGCGGACATAAATTTCGGATTTAAGAAGTAACTTTCAATTGCATGAATAACTGCAATAAAAATTAATATGTATACGACATATGCAATTCCACCAATATTATACGCAATGATACAAAGTGGAAATAGTGAAATAATAACACCTGCAACAGGAATTAAACCAAGCAAGAATATCATAACCGCTAATACAAGTAACTGCGGGAAACCTAAAAATACTAGTGCAATGACAGAAAGAATACAGTTTACAACGGCAATTAAAAACTGTGCCTCAATGACTTTTCCAAATGAACGCGCAAATTTCTGACCAAAGTATGCAATTTCCTCATAAAAAATACTAAGTTTACTATCCTCAAATTTTGAAGTAAAAACAATGATACGCTCTTTTTCTAATAAGAAAAATAAACTTAAAATAAGGGAAAGTAAAATTTGTAAACTTATCTTTCCAATATTCGCCAAAGATTGATAAATAACATCCACACCTTGTTCAATATATTTTGATACTTCCATCTGATTAATTGCAGAAAACACATATCTTATCATTTCATTATCAGGGGGATTTTTAAAAAACAATTTGAACTGGTAAATCAATTGTGAAATTTGTATCGTTAATACAGGCAAATATTTATATAACGTAGCAACAATAAACGTAACTAAAACAATGTATAAAAAGGCGATAATCACTTTCCTATTTATCCGTACAAAACGATTAAGTTTTTCAGAAATAAATCTTTGAAAGCGATCCATTAGAAACGTAAGGATAAAGGTAATCAATATTAAATTAATCATACTTTTTAGCCCGTATAATATAAGGGCTAAAATGACTAATATAAGAAGCCTCTGAAACCCTCTACTTTGAAAGAAATTTTTCATTTGAATCATTAAGTCTCACTCTCCCCCTTCGACGGATGGAAATTCCATATATTCATGAAAGTACTAACCGTTTATTTGTTACTATATTAAGACATTTTATGAACTTCTAAAGACAATCTTTCTCACTAATTTGAAAGTGTCCTCTTTTTCTTTTTAATTGTCTTATTTTCTTATTCCATATCAAAGCGTAAAACTATATTAGTATATACATCACAACACACAATCTTAGTCTTTTTCATTTTTTGGATAACTACTGATATACATAACCTATTCAAAATAATTCTATCATTTTCTGATATTTTAAGAGTTTTTATTCAAAATACAGAAACAAATAAGCCATAACTAGAAACTTCCATCAGCGGGGGCTTCATCTGCCACCTAACTTCTTTTCTTGCACTGAATTTTGAGGGGGGATTACTGCCAGCAAATAGCGAGATAAACGTATGATTCATGACTACTATTTTATTTCCTTATTTCCGCTTCATCCGCTTTGCTAGTAACTCCTTTACTTGATTATACGTTAACCCAGAATTTTTATTTAAACGTTTCACTTCATCAATATCTGTGCCTACAACTGTATATTTCTTCTCTTTATTCATAATTACACATCCTTTTATAAACTTTCATTGAATCGAGCAAATATTATTTATTATATTTCTTCCCTAAACGAAGAGTTCATACTCATACCATAACAAATTAAGTATTAGTGTACCTGAACAATAAAGTGAAACTTTAATCAGTGGGGTTTTTCTTCATCCCCCACTGATTATTAGTTGAACCAATCGGGATTTTACGGGCAGTTCATCCCCACCTAACTTCTTTGCTTTTGCCAAATTTTGAGGTGGGGGTCTTACTGCCCGCTAATGCGGGATAAAGGTTTTTAATTACAAATAAAGTCGTTTAATTTACAATAAAGTCGTTTAATTTACAATAAAGTTGTTTAATTTACAATAAAGTTGTTTAATTTACAATAAAGTTGTTTCATTCTTTTATTGCGCAGTAAAATACAGACTGTGCACAAGACATCACACATGAAATCCTCCCACATCAACGGTGTTATAGTATTGGTCGGCAGAACGGAATTTGTCATTTTTTAGAATGCCTTCGGTTTTAAAACCAAATTTCCCATAAAAGATTAAACAACTTTATTTATATTTTTCAATTAATCCTTAAAATCATTTACATAAAAAAAGAAGCTATTTGTCAAAACAGCTTCTTTTTCTGCTATATATATTTATACTTTCAGTCGTACATTTTAATAAAATTTCACTACATCTTCAGTAGGTAAGAACGTTCTTTCTCCTGGTTGTTCATTTGGCTCACCAAATGGCATTTGTGCTACTAAGCTCCATTCTGCTGGAATATCCCATGTTTCTTTCACTTCAGCATCTACAATTGGATTGTAGTGTTGTAATGATGCTCCGATTCCCTCTGCAGATAATGACATCCAAACAGCATATTGTAACATTGCGCTCCCTTGGTGAGACCAATATGGGAACTGCTCTTTATATAAAGGTGCATTTTCTTGCATTTGTTTTACAGTTGCTTGATTTTCAAAGAATAATACTGTCCCCACTCCATCATGGAAACCTTTTAGTCTTTCAACAGTTGCTTCAAAATTTTCTGCTGGCACACGCGCTCTAAGTGTTTCTTTTACAACATCCCAGAACTTTTCATGCTCTGCATCCATTAATACAACCATACGACCACTTTGCATGTTGAAAGATGATGGTGCGTGTAAAGCTGTTTTTAAAACATCTTGGATTCTTTCTTTTGTAATCGTAGCATTTTTTGTTACTTTACGGATTGAACGACGGTTCACGATTGCATCTTTTAAATTTGTTCTAGTTACTGACATGTTAATTCCTCCAAGTATATAAGTTGTATAATTTATTTAAACAAATAGATTTGTTTCTTCAATTGAAGACAAGTATTAGCAATATCCATCAGTTGTACATTGCATTCCATCAAATGAATTTGTTTTTCCCTTTTGTATTTCTTTATCAATTACTCTTTTTAGCATCTCCTTACTAGCAAGACCTTGAATTACTTCGTCTCCAATCATTACCGTTGGAACAGCCATAATATTTGCTTCATCATATGCGTGTTGGATTGCTTTTTGATGTTTCTCTTTATATTTACGAGTTATTAAAGCTTCTTTAAATTCAGCTTCAGGAAGCCCTACTTCACCTGCTAACTTTGTTAGTACATCAATCTCTTCAATATTTTGTTCTTCCTGGAAAAATGCTGTAAACACTCGATGATGAAAAGCATTTTCCAAACCATGTTCCTTCGCAAATTGATATCCTTCAAACGCAAAGTGTGTATATGGATGAGGTGAAACACGTGGTAAACTCATCTCAACCCCTAACTTTTTCGCAGTAGGAAGAATAAACGAATCCCAAGAACTTAATTTATCTGGTTCTTGCCATGGATCAATTTTTGCATATGGACTTGGACGTAATTCGAATGGCATCCATTCAATTTCTACATCTTTTTCCTTAGCTACTTCATCCAATGGGCCCTTTGCCAAAAAACAAAATGGACAAATAAAATCAGAGTACACTTTCATTTTTATAGTCATATAATTACACCTTACCTTCATTAATTGTCATTAATTGTAACCAAAGTGGTTACATTTATATAAAAAAAATATGCACTCTCTCTTTTATAGAACTTTGCATGTTTCAATCCTTATTTCAAGCATTTATTTTCTCTTGTAACGATTCAAACAAATTCTCCATCGTGATATTTTTTAAAACTTCTTCCATTGCAGATTGCGCTTGAACCAAAACCACTTCTAATACAGCTTGAATATTTGCTCCAATTGGACAATCTGGATTGGGTTGTTCATGAATATGAAATAACTTATCTGCCTCAACTACATTTACTGCATGATACACATCTAATAATGTAATCTCATTTAAATCCTTTAATAGTTCAGCCCCACCTGGCCCTCGATTTACATAAACAAACTCAGCCCGTTTTAAGTCAGACATTATTTTTCGAATTACAACCGGATTTGTATTTACACTCTCAGCGATAAATTCTGAAGTACAAATAGAAGATGAATTGTTTTTCAAAATAGATAAAATATGAACAGCTATAGAAAAGCGGCTACTAATTTTCATCATGATCACCACCTCAGTGTAATTATTATAGTTACAACTAAAAAATAAGTCAATCCTTTTTATAGATTTTTTTGGACATTATTATAGTTAAAAACAAATAAGCATCTCATTATCATATATGAGACGCTCTTTATCATTCTGCGAATAGCCCTTGGAACTCTTCAATAAATAGTTGAACAGCTAGTGAAGATTCCCTTAATGAAGGAACAGCTAAAGCAATTTCCCTCCATACTTGAGGTGCTAATTCTTTCGTTTTGACATTTGGAGGTAAATTCGTTAAAGATAATTCAGCTAATATCGCTAAACCTAACCCCTCTTGAATCATATTTAAAGATGTTGTAACGGTAGACACCGCATACTCAACTCGAAGTGGTACACCTGCTTGTTTAAACATATCAATAATTGGTGGTTCGTATCCTCCCTTAAATAAAATAATTGGTTCACCCTCTAAATCATTTATTGTAATAGCTTCTTTCTCACAAAGAGGATGATCATTATGCAGGACAACAACCATTTTCCCCCTCGTTAACGGTACAATCTCCATTTCTTTATTGGGCAAAATAACAATTCCGACATCAATTACACGTGATAATAGCCACTCTTCTACTTCTTTCAGTGTTCCTTCATGGAGAACTAGCTCTAAATTCGGATATTTTTCACGAAAGATATTAATCATTCTAGGCAAGAAATATGCTGATGCACTTGGAAAGCTTCCGATTCGAATCGTCCCGACTTCATGCCCTTTCTCCATCGCAACCTCTTGTTCTACTTTCTCAACGCCATTTAAAATTTCTCGAAAATGAACAAGAATCCGATTTCCTACATCAGTCAGAATTAGACCTTTCCTTTTATCGCGTATAATAAGCGTTACACCGAGTTCCGATTCAACACTAGAAATAGCATGGCTCACAGCTGGTTGTGTCATATTTAAAACTCGAGCTGCCTTCGTAAAACTTCCTAGTTCAACTACTTTTATAAAAACTTGAAGTTGTGTAATGGTCATAACAAATTACTTATACTCCTTATAAAAAAGATTCATTTTATTTATCGTGTTCAATATCATATCATAGTGAAATGATATACAACAAGGAGGTATTATCGTGACACAGCTTTCACGAACAAAAACGGTCATAATCCTTTCATTTCTCGTTCTTATGTGGGGGATTAATTGGCCTTTATCTAAATTCGCTCTGCATTATACACCGCCCGTATTGTTTGCAGGAATTAGAACAATAATTGGAGGATTCATTCTACTTATTTTTGCATTGCCAAAATACAAACAGTTACATCTAAAAAAAACTTGGCATTTATACTTTATTTCAGCTCTACTCAACATTATTTTATTTTACGGACTACAAACTGTAGGGCTTCAGTATATGCCCGCTGGACTCTTTTCCGCTATTGTATTTCTTCAGCCTGTCTTACTTGGAATTTTCTCTTGGATTTGGCTGGAAGAAGCAATGTATGGCTTGAAAATTTTTGGTCTTATTCTTGGATTTGCGGGCGTTGCTGTTATTAGCTCTAGTAGCTTAACTGGACATATTTCTGTCATCGGCATCTTACTTGCTTTAGGATGTGCAATTGGATGGGCGCTTGGTACAGTGTTTATCAAAAAAACTGGAAACCGTGTAAACGCAATTTGGATGGTGACACTTCAACTTATTATCGGTGGATTTTGCTTAATTGGCTTCGGTTCAGAATTTGAAAGCTGGTCCAGCATCGCTTGGAGCATACCATTTGTAATCGTACTACTATTCATCTCAATCTTTGTTATCGCAATGGGCTGGCTCGCTTACTTTACACTTGTCGGAGCTGGAGAAGCAAGTAAAGTTGGTGCCTATACATTTCTTATTCCACTTATCGCAATTATTATAAGTTCTATTTTCCTACATGAGGCGATTACAATTAGCTTATTTGTTGGACTTCTATTTATTGTCGTAAGCATTTGCTTTGTAAATATAAAACCGAAATCGCTCATCATGAAACAATCTATTGAACCCAAAAAATGTTAATAAAGTGAAACTTTAATCAGTGGGGGTTTTCTCCATCCCCCACTGATTATTAGCCCTCACCAATCGGGCTTTTACGGACAGTTCATCTCCCACCTAACTTCTTTGCTTTCGCTGAATTTTGAGGGGAGAGTGTTACTGTCCGTTAATGCGGGATAAAAAAGAAAGAGCCTATGAACTGTACCCTATAAAATGGACAGTTTAATAAAAAGACCTTTAAAAATTAGGCACTTAAAAGATGGTTCCGGTATTGTACCGGAACCATCTTTTTGAGTGTCCATTGATAACGATCATAATTATAATCTTGCATATACTTCTCGATTACCAGTTGAAGAGATTGGAACGTTTGAAGAACAAAGAATACAGTTCTAACTGCATAATCTAATACTGTAGGTAACAATTTAATACCCCTTTTCTACCTATTTGTTTATTACGTGCCTAGATTATATTTCAAAATGAATTCTATCGTTGTACCTTCATACAACAAAAAAACACCCTATTATTTGTATGATAAGGAAGTTTTTTATTAGATTTATTAGTCGGTTGTAGTTTTAATTATATTCCTGTTTTAATGTTCTAAATGCAAATGCACCTGAAATGATTTGTAAAACCACTGGAAGAAATAATATAAATAATCCTAAAAACAATGAAATTATACTTAATACAATCATACAAATACCATAAGTTTTATTATTTATTTTATTAACACAACAAGCTAATACTAATAGGCCTATTTGAATAATTAAGGCGATGCTAGAAGTAATGATAATATATTCTTCAATACCTCCAGAACTAGTGTGAGAACTAGTGTAGGAAATACTACCAATTACAATAAATAAAGAAAGTAAGAGTCCTAAGATTCCTCCGATTAAGCCGATTACAAATTCTACAGTGCGTTTCAAATTACAATACCATCCTTCAAAAATATTATTTAAATTAATCCTTATATATAATTACTGTTATTTCGTAATAACTAAATGTTTTAATGATATTCTTGCTTTAAAAATCGAAATGCAAATCCACCAGAAATAATTTGAAGAATTACTGGAATAAGTAAAAGGAATAATGACATAACCAATGTTACTAATGGGAGTAATATCATACAAAGTCCATAGGCTATATTGTTAACCTTATTTACTGAACATGCTAAAACTAACAGCCCTATTTGAATAATTAATAAAATAGAATAATAAGTTAAAAGTTTATAATCAATATAACCATCCATAGCAGTTATAGCTATCATCAATATAATAAAAGAACCTATAACTCCAAAAATACCACCAATTAAACCTAGTATAAATTCAGGTGTTCTTTTCAATTCTAATACCTCCCTAACTATTAATATATTATGTATTTAATGTCCGTTTATCTATATTATCAAATCTAATTTGGAAAAAATATGCATAAATGTATTTAGTTCAATAAATAATTGTGCACTGAGGAGACAAAGAACGAGTTAGAAGATATGTTAGAGGAATCTCTAAACAGCAAACTTTAACAAAATATAGATTTGATATGTAAGGGAACTTCGGCTTGTATATCACTCGTTCCCTTTCCCTCTGTTCCAATACGGAACGGAATGACACCTTGAATGGGATGCCCATCAGCAGAAATAGCTTTCCACTAAATGGAATACGTACCATTTGGTATATTTTGTTCCACTCCAGCTTCTAATAATTTGGGATTCTTTTTATCAATATGAGCATTTTTCAAATCTACTCGTTTCCCTGAAGCATCCCTTACGAATACTGTATTAAAGTGTGAGGATTGAAGCATTTCATCAAATTCAATCCTTACAACGGAAGGTGCTTTTTCTAATGTTTCATTTTCTGCAGGATTTGATTTAACAATATAAGCATGAGCGGAAGCCGCGCTCGGTGCCAGTATCAGTAACACACATACCATTACCATCCAGATTCCTAGTTTTCTTACTACACTCACATTCATTTCACTTCTTTCTTTTGCATCACTATATTTCACTTGGAAGTTAATAAAGTACCACTATTTTTACTCTCTTTTTTTAGAAATTAACCTCATTAAATATCAAATAATAAAATATAAATTCTCATTATGAACTGTTCACACACCACCTTTAACTTACACTTATAAAGCTACTATTTATACAAACATCACTTATCTTTAGAAAGTTAGTTACGATTATAACATATAATATATAAATATAAGTTTTTAAAAACGAAAAGAAACAGTGAATCATTTGTGAAGAAAGTGTGAAATCTACTTTCATACAGCGTAATTCCTCACAAAAAAGGTATTACGCCAATGCGTAACACCTTTTTGTTTTTTAATCAATATTATACAACCTACTCTATCTAATCGATGCGTTACTGCAGTAAGTGTTGTCGCGATTGTCCAGGCTTCTAAACTTGCTGCTGCGACACCTTTTATCACACTTCATATACAAATTATTGTTCCTCTGGGTAATCACAATATTCGATAATTGTCCCCTCTGTATCTGCTGGATTGAGGTAAATTAATCTTCTACCATGCTTGTTTATACGGAGTGTATGCTCCAACGTTCGAATTCCTTGTTGTTTTAATTCTTCTAAAGCTTGATCCAAATTATCTACACGATAAGCAATGTGATGTACACCTTTTCCTTTTTGCTTTATAAACCTAGCAATTGGCGAAGTTGTATTATTCGTCGGCGCAAGTAACTCAATTCTATCTCCGTTCACTTCAAGAATAGCCACTTCACTCTCAACACCTATCGCTTCACTTATGTAACGATCTATTAATGTTCCTGATAAGACTTTTTCATAAAAACGTATACTACTATCTATATCACGAACAGCAATACCAATATGATCAATTTTTTTATTCATTTCGTTTCTCCTAGCTTCATTTTACTTCTTTTATAAAAGACATCTAATCAAATTGCCATCTATGAATGATCCAGATCTCTATATTTATTATACATCTAAATTATTATAAAAACTCTCGCTATTCATCTCCTATAATAATAAAAAAGTTATAGAAACGAATTCTATAACTTTTTTTGGTACATATAACTACTTATTTACTCTCGCTACGTTAGAATGAATTTCACTTTTCATTCGTAAATAACTAATCCCATATCCAATAAGTCCACCAATAATAGCTGGGAAAATCCATCCGAGCCCTACTTCATGCATCGGAAGAATTTGAGTGAACAGCTGATTAACTACTTGAATATTTACTCCAGCTACACCAAGTCCATCAAATAAACTTATAATAAATGTTACAAGTAAGCTTGCTTGATAAACTTCTGATCTCCCTTTAAATAATGGATGTAAAAACGTTAAGAAGATTAATACAATTGCTAATGGATATATAGCTGTTAATACAGGAACAGAAATAGCAATTAATTGTGTTAATCCTACATTCGCAACAATTGCACTAAACACAGATAACATAATCGCGATTTTTTTGTAAGATACCTTTGGAAATAATTTATGGAAAAATGAAGAACATGCTGAGACAAGCCCTACACTAGTCGTTAAACAAGCTACTGTAATCATTAATCCTAACAGTATTCCGCCATATGAACCAAAGTAGTAATTTGAAACCTTCGCTAACACTGCTCCTCCATTATCTAAATGTCCAAGCTTCGCTACGCTTGAAGCTCCCATATAAGAAAGCGCTGTATAAATAATCGCTAATGTCGTTGCTGCAATAATTGTTGCTTTTGCACAAACAACCATAATTTGTTTTTTCGTCTTCGCACCTTTTTCTTTAATAGCATTAATGATAATAATGCCAAATACGAAAGATGCAAGCGTGTCCATTGTTAAGTATCCTTCTTGAAAACCTTTAAAGAATGCGTGAGATGTATAATTTTCAACAGGTGCTTGCATATCCCCTATTGGGTGAATAAAAGCAACAATTACTAAAATTCCAATGAACGTTAATTTGATTGGCGTCAAGATTTTCCCAACAATATCGACAATTTTCGCAGGATTGAGCGAAAAAAAACATGTAATGCTAAAGAATATAATTGTAAAAATGATTAAAGGCATAGAACCTAAACTTTCTGGTACAAAAGGTTTAACACCAATTTCAAAGGAAACATTACCCGTTCTCGGTATAGCAAACAAAGGACCAATTGCTAAATACAAAACTGTTGTAAACACAACTCCGAAAACAGGATGAACACGACTTGCCAGCGATTGTAAATCCTCTTTACCTGAAATTCCAAATGCTAATACACCAAGTAACGGTAGTCCAACTCCAGTCACTAAAAATCCTGCATTCGCTGACCAAACATTTGTTCCTGCTGATTGTCCAAGCATCGCAGGGAAAATTAAATTTCCTGCCCCAAAAAAGAGAGCAAACAACATTAATCCAATAACTACTATGAACGAAAATGGTACTTTGTTCGTCATCATAAAACCTCCATTAAAAATTACGTATCTCATTTCCAAATTTAACTAATTGAAGATTCTGAATATTTAACTTAAAAGTTAGGTATTCTTTTCATTTATTATAGTCCCAAGGATAATATATTGCAATACTATTTTCTAACTTTTCTTTTTTTAGATATACAAATATTAATAGAGACTCAATTTCCCTGTTATTATATAATTCCGCATCAATATTTAAGAAGGTGTTGCGTATCATCACAACACCTTCCCTCTATCGTTATATAAACAGTTCTTTACTAATAAATAGCGAAATCAACATGTTTTCCAAGTAGTAAAGATTTTTTATCTTTTATTATAAAGCAACATTTATATCTTTTTAACAAATTCAGATTTTAATTTCATTGCTCCAAAACCATCAATTTTACAATCAATATCATGATCTCCATCAACTAAGCGGATACTCTTTACTTTTGTACCGATTTTTATAACTGATGAAGTTCCTTTTACTTTAAGATCTTTGATGACTGTTACAGAATCACCATCGTTTAGTACATTTCCATTTGCATCTTTGATTACCTTTGTATCTTCACTATTTTCAGTTTCTGATTCTAAAGTCCACTCATGAGTACATTCTGGGCATACGAAAAGATTCCCATCTTCATAAGTGTATTCCGAATTACATTTAGGACAATTTGGTAAATTAGACATATTTTATTTCCTCCACTTGTTATCATTCTAATATATATGAATTATTTTCAATTTCCTTTTTACGACTTCATAAGAAAAACAATTACGAAGTTAAACTGTTTCTTATCCATTTCTCAAACTTCTATTTTTATCGAATTTCTTTCAATTTCTTAATAATCATGTTTGGTGTCGCCCATTCATCGCGATCAAAATCAGAGATAGACACTTCAATGTTTAAACGTTCTTGAAATTCTACTAATAAAGATACCGTACCAAAAGAATCTAAAATCCCTTCTTCAAATAATTGCACATCTGGGTTATCTTTTACGATATCATTTTCACATACTTCTTCTAAAATGTTTAATACTTGATCTTGAAATTCAGACATTATTTATTCTCCTTTATATCCATGATTTATAATACATTTCTTCTTAAAAATCTAGTGCATTAGCTTTATTATTTATTGTATTCCCTTCCTGGGATTGCTGAGAAAGCCCGGTACATTCACGAAAAGCGAAATGCTTACACCCTATACATTTTTTCGTATTTAAATGCTCTAGAGCGTAGTTAATCGCTTCTCCTGTATGATCAAAAAAGTTTTCTTCTCCAATCTCAGCGTATAATCCATTCTTGTCTAGAGTTGTTTTTAACTCTGATTGAACTCCCGAAACGAGAAGTACGCCACCTTGTTTTTTAAAATGCTGGACAATATTCCTAAAGTATGATTCTCCTGTTGTATCAATAAAAGGAACTTTTCCCATACGTAAAATTAAAACTTTAGGTTTATAATGAATGGTTGCTAAAATGTTTTGTTCAAACGTCTGAGCAGCACCAAAAAATAACGGACCTTCTATTGTATAAATACTAATTTGCGGACAATCATGAGCTTTACTTACCACATGTGGTAGCAATTTTTCGTTCTTTTTTGTGTGATCAGGAAGCACTTTAGATATAACGAGCATATTGCTCATACGTTTTGTAAACAAAATAATAGCTAAAATAAGACCGATTTCCACAGCAGTTGTCAAACTAGTAAATACAGTGAGTAAAAAAGTTACAAGTAATACAAGGGAATCCCCTGTCTTCATTTTCAGTATGTGAACAAAGTGTTTTTGCTCACTCATATTCCAAGCTACTACCATTAAAATGGGAGCCATACTAGCAAGAGGAATATGCGAAGCATATGGAGCTAACAATAGAAGTGTAAATAACACAAATCCCCCATGAATCACACCTGACATCGGAGATATGGCTCCACTTTTGATATTGGTTGCTGTGCGAGCAATCGCTCCAGTTGCAGGAATCCCTCCAAATAACGGTGTAACAATATTAGCAATACCCTGACCAAACAGTTCTTTATTACTGTTGTGTTTACTATTTGTCATACCATCTGCTACGACAGCAGATAAAAGGGATTCAATACCACCCAGCATTGCAATAACAAATGCTGGACCAATTAGCTGTTGTATCCGCTCTAATGTAACTTCTGGTATACCAAAATGAGGAAGTGTATTTGGAATCGTACCATATGCTGTGCCAATAGTAGGTATATGCCCTGAGAAAAATATAATTGCAATTACAGTTGAAACTATAATCCCTACTAATGAACCTGGTACTTTTGGAAAAATTTTTGGTGTTATGAGTATAATGAACAAACAAATCAAGGCAGTTAAAACACTGTAAAAATTAGTAGTATCAATATGAGTAAAGATTTCTTTTAAGTTCGCTATAAATTCTTCATGTTTTTTGATACCCGTTAAACCTAAGAAACTGGAAATTTGTCCTGTAAAGATAATGACAGCAATACCTGACGTAAAGCCAATTGTTACAGGACGCGGAATAAACTTAATTAAAGATCCTAGCTTAAAAATCCCCATAAGACATAAGATAATTCCAGCTAATAAACCAGCAAGTAGTAAATCTTCATACCCATAGGTAATAACAATCCCTAAAAGAATAGGAACAAAAGCACCTGTAGGTCCTCCTATTTGATACTTTGAACCACCAAATAGCGAAATGAGTATCCCGGCAATACATGTTGTATAAATCCCATACTCCGGCTTAACACCAGAGGCTATAGCAAAAGACATTGCAAGTGGAATCGCGACAACTCCTACAATCATTCCAGAAAGAAGATCCTTTTGAAAATGTCCCAATGAATATCCTTCAAATCTTCCTGTAAATAACCCTTTCATTACAAACCCTTCTTTTCTATTTTTAATAAATCTAATTTCTTCTGAAAGAATATTTTCTTTTGATAAATTTGAATCCTAAATGTATGTTTCATACTTTTGTACAAGAGTTCTTTATCCCGTTACAAGAAAATATCAGCCTAGTATTGGCTATACGTTTTGCTTAAATGTCGTTCTAATTTCCCTATGTCTCCACCTTCTTGCATGTAGGATTTTAACCTTTCTGCTAAAAGTAATCCATCTCGATTATTTAATTTTTTCATATTTATAAACGATGTAACCTTTACTATATCTGGGGTAATATCTCTACGAAACATTTGTCCTGGAACTTCATTCCAGAAACGATTCCACTCGTCCAATATTCCGATTTGATCAAATAAAAAACATTGCATCCCACATAGCCAAGCTGTGCAAGCTGTATTTCTCTTTTGACATCCTACTCCTTCTTGCAAATGTTCGCATAAAAAACAACAAGAATTCCCACTTTCAATACAAACTTTACAAACGTGATGAGCTCCTATTGAGCGAAATAGTTCCATTCCGTATTGAATAATATCCTCTTTCTTAACTTCAATACTCAATCTAATCCTCCTTACTCATCACTTCACGTTCTGTTTCATCCAACTCTTCTAACATTGAAATTGTATCGATTAAATGGTTGTTAAAAATTTTCTTAGCAACTACCAGTAAATCCACAATCATAGGATCTCGCAAGGAATATAAAACTCGTTTTCCGTCTTTCGTACCAACAACAATGTTCTTTGAGCGTAGTACACTAAGTTGTTGAGAAACAGCTGAACCTTCTTTATTAAGAATCGTTTGCATTTCATTTACGCTTTTTTCGCCCTCTGATAATAATTCAAGAATACCTATTCGCAAAGGATGTGATAAGGCTTTAAAAAAATCAGCTTTAAATTGTTGCATTTCGTTTCCCATTCAAACGCCTCCGTTATTTATCCTTAATTTGAAAAATCATCATATACATCTTCAAATGTTTGAATATGTATATGATACTTCTAAAACTTACAAGTTTCAATATAAATTTTGAAACTTTAAAAACCTAACTGTTTTTTGTACCAGAACAAAGTTCCTTATTTTAATTCGATAAGGTTTTTAGTATTAGTTTGATAGGAATTGAGACAAATAATTTATCCATTATTTTCTTTTAAATCATTGCGTCTATTCTCATTTATAATTCCCTCTGAGTGAAATATTTCAAACGAAAAAACCTCGCATCCTTAATGATGTGAAGTTTTGAAATGAGGACAGTATATATTCAAATTTGACTTTGCCACGTTTCTTCTACCCTCATTTGTTGCCTAACAAGAAAAGCATGACATTTCGCTGTCATGCTTTTTTCATGCATTTTATAATAACTCATTTAGTAAAAATTTTTTTATCTTTTACTTTTTGATATCCATAAGATTCACCCTTTCCGAAAAGCTAACTAAAGAAAACACAAGTTAAATACTGCTGGAAATTCTATTAATTAACTTATAAGTAACATTAATTTTTCATTTCTTTTCTCATGTTCTTCTTTAGCTGCTAGGTCGTACTTTTTTAAAAGGTGAAATATTTCATTTAATATTTTCTGTGAATGATTGCTTTTTAGAAATTCATGTAAGTCTTTAACCAAAAATTCGGATAAAAAACATTGCTGCGTTTCAAGTTTATTGATTACATCTTCAAAAGAATGATCTATATTACACATTCTATTAAAATCCCTCCTTATATCTCTCTCTTTTAAAAGTTCCGTTCTTTTACTATGTTGATATTTAATTTCCATTTGTAGATAAGATCTTGAGCTAAAGATGTAAACATCTCTCCAACAAGCGAATCTTCGTCATATACGGACGAACCTTTATTTTCTTCAGGCTTTGCAAAAGGTATTTGTGCCATCACTTCTGTTTGCAGTTGTTCTGCTAACATTTCGCCGCCACCTTTCCCAAAGAGATAATTCCTTGAACCATCTTGTTCCTCATAATATGCCATATTCTCAACGATACCTAAAATATCGTGTTTTGTATACTTTGCCATTACGCCTACTCTGGAAGCAACAAACGAAGCTACACTATGAGGAGTCGTAACTATAATTTCCTTCGCATGAGGAATCATCGCAGCCACATCAATCGCGACATCTCCTGTACCAGGAGGCAAATCAAGAAGAAGATAATCTAATTCTCCCCAATGAGTATTGGCAATGAAATTTTGAATCCATTTGTTTAACATTGGCCCTCGCCACATAACTGGGTTATTACCCTCTGTAAAAAATCCCATTGACATAATTTTAACGTCGTGGCTAACGACCGGAATCGCTGTCTGATCTATCATTATTGGCTTTTGATTAGCTTCCATCATAGCAGGGATACTGAATCCATATATATCTGCATCTAAAATCCCAACCTTTTTCCCCATACGGGCTAAAGCAGTAGCAAGGTTAATCGTCACAGTTGATTTTCCGACTCCACCTTTTCCACTTGTCACAGCAATAAAACGTACACCTGAATCCGGTCGCAATATACTAGGCATGCCGGTTTCCGTTCTAGAATTTTTCTTTAAAGTTTCTGTTAATACAGCTCGTTCTTCCGGTGTCATGGAGCCGAAAGTCAAAGACACCTTAGAGGCTCCAATGTTCCGAAGAGAGTCTTCAATATCTTGTTGAATTTTTGCCTTTAATGGACAACCTTGAATCGTTAAAATAACTTCAAGGTAAATATGTGTGCCATCAATTTGAATATTTCTTACCATGTTTAATTCCACAATACTTTTGTGCAACTCTGGATCCTGAACATGGCTTAGAACTTTCATAATTTGTTCATGAGTAAGCATAAATCTCAGTCCTTTTCATTTTTATTTGATAATTTTTAGTACAAACAACATTATCCTCCACTTACAGGTGGGATAAACGCAACGTTATCTCCGGATTTTACAATATGTTCGTCAGTTACAAATTCTTCATTGATAGCCACCATGACTCTATCCAACGATTGTAAATAATAACTATCTTTAAGCCATTCTTTTAATTGATGAACACTAATCTTTTGTTTTTCTATTATTACTAATTGGTCTGAGCCGACTTCCTCTCGCAAATTTGCGAACAATAAAATTGTAATCATCTTCTCACTCTTCCTTCTTTGGTTCCCCTTCCAGGTACGGCGTATTTTCGAGCTGATCTCCAATCCACTTTGTTCCATCTTCCCAAAATTCTTTTTTCCAAATTGGGACGATTTGTTTTATGCGTTCAATTGCGTATTCATTCGCTTCATAGGAAACTTTACGATGCGGCGACGACACTGCAATTACAACTGCAATATCCATTATTTCTAGTCGTCCCACTCGATGTGTAATTGCTATCTTTGCACCCGGCCAATTCTTCTTAATTTCTTCACCAATTTGAGTAAGCATTTTTATTGCCATTGGTTTATACGCTTCATACTCTAAATGCAAAGTTCTTTTTCCCTTTGTCAATTCTCTTACTGTTCCAATAAAGGTTGTAATAGCACCCGCTTCTCTTCTTGCTACCTTATTCGTTACTTCTTCGACTAAAATAGGAGTATCTACAATTTCAAATAATACTTGTCCCATCAACATGATCCTCCTCTTGTTTTAAAGCTCTATTATTTATCCCGCTATTTGCGTGCAGTAAGACTCCACCTCAAAACTCAGCGAAAACAAAAAGGTTAGGTGGGAGATCAACTGCCCGTAAAAGCCTGATTGGTTCAACTAATAATCAGTGGGGGCCATCCCCCACTGATTAAAGTTTCACTTTATAGGATGGAATAATATCGATCCAAGGCCATTCACTGCCTTGATTATCTTCTAATAAGAGAACATCTACGAACATCCCTTTCTTATATCCTCTTGTACCGCCTGGGAGTAGGATAAAAGCGTTTGATTCAGCTAATGAAGAAACCGCACTAGACTTATCAAACCCTGATGGATAGGCGATTACTTGTCCTTCGTTATATTTGAGCTTTGCTCGTACAAATCTTGTAAATGGATTAGGTTTTAAAAAATCTTCTCCTAGTAATGCTTTTTCTTTTTTTAAATGTGGCTTTTCACTAAACATATAGGTACGAATGCTAGGTCTTACGAATAACTCAAAGCCTACATAACAAGCAGAAGGATTACCTGATAACCCAAATAATAGTTTTTTATTTAATTGTGCTACGGTCGTAACGCTACCTGGCCGCATTGCAACTTTGTTAAAAAGAACCGATGCCCCTAATTTTTCGTATATAGCTGGCAAATAATCATAATCCCCTACCGAAACACCACCGGTTGTGATTAACATATCCACTTGACTTAACGCTTCTTTTACGGCTGCGTGGCACGTATCAAAATCGTCACTAAACTTACCAAAGTATTTCACTCTTCCCCCTGCTCTTCGAATTTGGGACAATATCATGTACGTATTACTATTTCGAATTTTCCCAGGTTGTAGTAATTCATTTACATCAAGAAGCTCACTCCCAGTCGCCAATACTCCAACTACAGGCTTTTTTGCAACTGGCACTTCGCTGTAACCAAATGTAGCAAGGAGAGCTGAAATACCTGGATTAATGTAAGAACCTCTCTTCGCAAGAATTGTTCCTTTACGTGTATCTTCACCTTGAAAGGAAATATTTTCTCCTTTTTTGAATGAGCGTTTCACTTCCATATAGGCTTTACCGACATCCTCATATTGACGGGTCAGTTCCAGCATCACAACTGCATTACATCCTTTTGGAATTTGTGCCCCCGTCATGATTCGAACTGCTTGAAATTGACCTACCTCTTGAGGAAATATGGAACCTGCCCCAATTTCGCCAATTACTTCGAACAAAATTGGATTCTCATAACTTGCCCAGGCAGTATCTTCTGCCCTAATAGCAAATCCATCATATGGTGAGCGATCAAAGGAAGGAACATCATGATCAGCTACTAAATCCTCTGCTAATGTACGCCCATAAGCTAGTTCAAGTGGCAGTAGTTCTTTTAAACCACGATTGGCAAATTCCATTACTTTATGGACAGCCTCTCCAACTGTAATCGGTATTCTTTTTTCCATCATTCCCCTCACTCCTTCTGTTATCCTAATAAACGATAGTATATTTGTTTCGCTTTTTGAATTTCATTTGTCCCGTGAATAAATACACGACTATCTTGGAAAATGACCACACGATAATCCTCTAGTTGGCAAGATAGCAAATACGGGTTTCGATCTACTTTCCCGTGTTTTTTTAGTTGTTTTTCTAACTGGTCAAAATTGTAACAACTATTATGCATCGGTCTAATTTGAATCGTATTTCTTCCGCATAAAACAACTGTCTTCGTTTGATTTTCATAAGATAAATAAGGATAAATCCTATGCGTTCCGCACGAAGGACAATTGTCTGTTTTTATTTTTTCTAGTTTGATGGAATGATGTTGATTACTCCATATATCAAACATTAAAAAGGTTTTTCTAATTGCTGCGAAATCTTCCACTAAAATTTTGAATGCTTCTGCCACTTGATACGCTGCCACTATTTGGACAGCGGGACTAATAATTCCAACTGTGTCACACGTCGCTCCTGTAACTGGAACACTTTTAAGTACACAATGTAAGCACGGTGTTTTCTTTGGAATAATCGTATAGCTCATACCATACCCCCCGACACAAGAACCATAAATCCACGGAATATCATATTTTTGTGATAGGTCATTTATCACAAATCGAATATCAAAATTATCTGTTGCATCAATGATTATATCGACATCGCCTAACAAAGCTTCCATATTTTCTATTCTTGCATCCATCACGAAAGCATTAATCTGTACCTCTGAATTGATTTGTTTCAACCGATTTTGAGCTGCAATTGCTTTTGGTAATTTTTCTATCGCATCTTGTTCAACATAAAGCTGTTGTCGCTGTAAATTACTCCATTCTACGTAATCACGATCAATAATCGTTAACTTTCCAATACCTGCACGAACAAACGCTTCTGCACTTGCACTTCCTAATGCACCTGCCCCCACAATCAACACATGCTTATTTCTAATCTTCTCTTGTCCTTTACTTCCAATAGGAGTGAACAACTGTTGACGTGAATACCGCTCTATCATTAGATAGCCTTCCTTTCATGTACATACTCATCATTTAATTTAAAAAACATGCTTCATATTCGATCATTTTCTCAATACATCTTTCTCTGTAGCACTTTGTTTCTGATAACAAGAAAAATAAGCAAACCCAACAAATCCAGCTCCACCAATTACATTTCCGATAAAGACAGGAACAAAGTTTTTAGCAAGATCCATCCACGTAAGATGACCAGCAAAAATAACTGCTGAAATAACAAACATATTTGCTACTACTTGCTGAAATCCAATTACTACAAAGGCCATAATCGGAATCCAAATTCCAACAATCTTTCCAATCAAATCGTTCGTTCCATAAGCTAACCAAATCGCAAGGCAAACGAGCCAGTTACAACCAATTGCTAAAATTAACGTTCTCCCAAACGATTCATGTAACTTATCTTGAGCTATCGAGATCGTTTTATTTAAATACGCCCCCTCTGTTAGCCCGCCAAGGTGGCCGAAACAATAAGCTACGAAAAGTGCACCAACAAAGTTAGTTAAAGTTATCCAAACCCAGTTATTCAACACATTTTTCAATGAAATTTTTCGTGCATAAAGTGCCATGGACAGTGACATCATGTTTCCCGTAATTAATTCTCCTCCTGCTAAGACTACGAGCATAAGACCTATAGGAAAAACCGCTCCTCCTATAAAATTTACTAAACTTCCCCATTGCTGAGGTACATTGCCTAGAACGCGAATATTAAGCAAAAATCCTAACGAAATGAATGCTCCTCCTAAAAATCCAAGAATAAGCATTGCGGATAGCGATTGCCTTACCTTTTGAACACCGGATTCAATCACAAGCTCAGCGATTTGTTCCGGTTTATGAAATGACATAACCAATTCCTCCATTTTCCCAATTAAAAAAGCAGCTTCAAAAACCCTTAACATAATAAGGATTTTTGAATGCTGCTTAATCTCCCTGCATTTCTCTTACAGAGATATCAATCATCACTTTTACTATAAAATAGAAAATCTGCAAAACTTGCACACTTTCCACTACTTACTTTAACAAAAAGAAGCTACGAACAGCCTTCTTTCATAGTGATTTCTCAACCACCAATATGCGACATTTCAATTTTCGGCAATGCTTTTTTATTTGTATTACTTAGCCGTTCATCTGAATAGCGATCTGAACGATTATTCCAAATGTCACGAATAACATCAGTAATCTCCTCATCGGTATATCCAGAGCGAAGTAATTCTCTAAGATCGTTTCCTTTAGAAGCAAACAAACAAGTATATAATTTTCCTTCTGCAGAAATACGAGCTCTTGTACATGATGAACAAAAAGAATCTGTTACAGATGAAATAATTCCTATTTCCTCATCGCTACCGATATAACGATAGCGAGTAGCAACTTCACCAGGATAGTTCGCTTCAATTCGTTCAAGCGGCATAACTTTATGAATCATCTCTAATATTTCTTGTTTAGAGACTACCTCGCCTAATTCCCAGCCGTTAAAATTTCCGACATCCATATATTCAATAAACCGAAGAATATGCTTATTCTCTTTAAAGTATTGCGCCATCTGAACGATGTCTTGTTCATTTTTTCCTTTTTGAACAACCATGTTCATTTTAATTTTCATCCCGACTTCCGCTGCATCCTGTATTCCTGCAAGAACCGTTTTTACTTTACTTCTATTCCCATTTAAATAAGAGAAACGCTCTTCGTCTAAAGAATCTAAACTAACTGTCACACGCGATAAACCCGCCTTATATAAATCCGGAGCAAACTTCTTAAGTAGTGATCCATTTGTAGTTAAACCAATATCCTCTACTCCATCAATCTTGTTAAGTCGCTCGATTAATTCAGAAAGGTTTTTCCGAAGTAAAGGCTCTCCCCCAGTAATACGCAACTTTCTTACACCTAAAGAAACGAAAATACGCGCTATCCTTTCAATTTCATCAAAAGATAAAATTTTATCATTAGACAAAAAAGAATAATCACGACCAAATATTTCCTCTGGCATACAATATCGACAGCGAAAATTACAGCGATCGGTAACAGAAATACGTAAATCCTTTAAAGGACGGTGCAATTTGTCTAATGTGACGGATTTCATGTTTATTGCCTCGCTTCTACATATTTTATAATTCCGTACAAGTTTTATTTAATATTTACAACCCGCTCTGGATGAGTATATACATTTAAAGATTGATTCCGAATGAAACCTATTGTAGTAATCCCCAATTCTTCTGCTAGCTGCAATGCAAACTCAGTTGGAGCGGATTTTGACAATATTATTTCACAGCCAATTTTCGCAACTTTTAATAGAATTTCAGAAGATATACGGCCACTAAAAACAATAATTTTATCACCAATAGAAATGTTATTTTTTAAACAATAGCCGTAAATTTTATCTAAAGCATTATGTCTTCCTATATCCATTCGGCTTAAAATAATCCCATTCACATCGCATAAAGCTGCATTATGAACGCCGCCTGTATGTTGAAAAGTAGCCGCAGATTGCTGCATATCATTCATTAATCGAAAACAATCCTGAGTAGTGATCTTTACGCGAATATCATTCATCTTCTTCGCAGTCAGCGCATCGTTTGCGAAAACAAATCCTTGCCTACTCATTCCACAGCATGAAGTGATATAACGCTTATTTTGGATATCACGATAATAAGGATTGATTTTTGTCGTTTTTACATGTACATATCCTTCTTTCTCCTGTACCCATATTTCATCAATATCTTCATACTTTCGGATTATACCTTCAGAGGCTAAAAAGCCTATTACCATATCTTCAATATACTCTGGAGTACTAACCATTGTAACAAATTCCTGTCCGTTAATTTTAACCGTCACTGGAAACTCTGTTACAATGCTGTCCTCTATTTGTTTAAATTCCCCTTGTTCATAACGGAAAATCCCCCGTTCCACCTGTATCGATTTCACGATCAGTATCCTTCTCTCACGTTATATTTTTATCAAAGACAAAGACTGAAACTGCAATATCTTCTTCCACTTTCATATCCGAAAACAGATGAACTAATTTTGCCCCAACAAGTTCCTCCAAATGTTCACGAGAATTGACAGCATAAACCTCCTGAATCATTTTCGTTCGAGCCATATGAACCATTTCCGCACCATCCATAGTTCCCGAAATGAATTTCTCAGTAGGTGTCAAATTTCCATAAAGTGTGGCAATAGCCATATTCTCAGCAAATACAGTATGAATTCGTTCTGGTCCCTTTCCGAACAAATCTTTTCGAAGCTTTCGTATCATATCATTAAATTCATGCACCATTTTTGACATACTCTCATTCCTCCCAGTTAATCAATATTAATTTTCCGAATACTACTTCATCATAAACATTGTAACAAAATGACCTTTTCGTCTAAATTATTCACTCAAATAATTAAACGAAAAGGCTCATCTTTTGGCATTATTTCAAACATGCATACAACATATGAAATAATATTATTGTTGCTTACCTATTCGTCTTTTAACCCTTTACCCATACCTTTTAAGAAATGAAGACCGAATCCGATAGCACGGTTAATATCCGGATCCTTAAGTACCTTCATAAGGTCCAGTATTCCTACTTTTTTATTACTTTGCAGATGCTGATTACCTTCATCCATGCCTGTTAATACACTACCTACAAGCTTTTTAGTAAGTTCCGGATTAAGCTCTGTTAAAGCTCCTGCAGCGCCCATCATATTATTAATTAAATTTGTAACTGGTTCACGAGTGACTTGTCCTAAAACAATTTTTGCAATTGGTTCTTTCGCTTTAAGCATAGAATTTGCAGCTTCCAACATCCCAATATCATTCAGTTCACCTACAATATTAAACATTTGATTTAAAGCTTCTTCATTATTAGCTAGAAGTTCTTTTAAACATTCTAGCTTTTGTTGCTTTTGTTCTTCCTCAGTTAGCCCCTGCTTCTGGATCGCCTTAATAGGTGCTGCCATATTCTTTTCTCCTCCCTAGTTATCCGTTAAATGTACGTATCCTGGACGAGCCCACTTACGATTTACCTCAATCCCATTTTGAGGATGACGCTTTTTGTTACGTGGATTCGCTTTTGGCATCGGATTTTCACCTTCTACTTGTAATACTTCCATACGAACCTTCGTTTGTTTATATGCAGGTGTATTCGTACGTTGATCGACCGCCGGACCAGTTAAGAAATTAATCGCCGATTCTTTATCAGTTGAGTTCATCGGTAAATAAAGCTCATTTTCTTTTACGCGATCCGTTACAAGTGCACGTAATTTAAGTGCTCCAAAAGGAGAAACAAGGCGCACTAACGAACCAGTTTTAACTCCACGTTCTTTTGCAAGTTCTGGAGAAACTTCAACGAATACACCAGGCACTTTCGTTTGAATACCAGTTGATTTATTTGTCATATTACCTTCATGGAAATGTTCAAGCATACGACCATTATTAATGTGAAGATCATATTCCGCTGGGAATTCAGCAGGACGTACCCAATCAGCTAGCGCAAAACGAGCTTTTTTGTCTGGGAAGTTAAATCCATCTTGGAAAAGAAGCGGCGTATTCGTTCCTTCAAAGCTTCCCCAATGGAAACTATTCCAGCCTTCAAGTACTTCATAGTTTGCTTGTGCGAAAAGTGGCGATAAACTTGCCATTTCAGCAAAGATTTCACTTGGATGACTATAGTTCCAATTTGCGCCTAATTTATTTGCAATCGCTTGTACGATCCACCAATCTGGTTTCGCATCACCTAGCGTTGGAAGAACTTGATATAATCTTTGTACACGACGCTCTGTATTTGTGAAAGTACCTTCTTTTTCAAGAGATGGTGCTGCTGGTAACACTACATCGGCGTATTGAGCAGTTTTAGAAAGGAAAACATCTTGAACGACAAAGAATTCAAGACTTGATAAAACTTCATGTACATGATTTGCGTTAGAGTCTACAAGGGCCATATCCTCCCCAACTAGATACATTGCTTTCATTTTCTCTTCTTCAATTGCGTGAAGCATTTCAATGTTATTAAGACCTGGTTTGTTATCAATTTTCACCCCGTAAGCTATTTCAAATTTCGCACGTTCTACATCGTCAGTAACGTGCTGATATCCTGGAAGCCAGCCTGGGAGAGTTCCCATATCACAAGCACCTTGTACGTTGTTATGACCTCGTAGCGGATACGCACCAGCACCTGGGCGACGATAATTTCCTGTTGCAAGAAGTAAATTTGAAATCGCAGCGGAAGTATCTGAACCACCCGTATTTTGCGTTACACCCATTCCCCAAAGAATACAAGTACCATCTGCGTCACGAATCATTTCTGCCATTCTAACGAGAGTTTCTTTTGAAATGCCTGTAATCTCTTCTGCATATTCAAGCGTATATTCTGCAAGACTATCTTTGAAGTCTTCAAAGAAGTTTACATTCTCGTCGATGAACTGTTGATCATGCCAACCTTGATCAATCATATATTTCGTAACAGCCATTAACCATACTTGATCTGTTCCTTGCTTTGGACTAATAAAGATATCTGAACGCTCTGCCATTTCGGTTTTACGAAGATCTGCAACAATTAGTTTTTGACCGTGAAGTTTATGCGCACGTTTCACACGAGTAGCTAAAACTGGGTGGCCTTCTGTTGGATTTGAACCAACGATAATAACAAGACCTGATTGTGCAATATCTTTAATCGTTCCGGCATCTCCGCCCATACCAATCGTACGGAATAACCCATCTGTTGCTGGTGATTGACAATAACGAGAGCAGTTATCAATGTTGTTCGTTTCGAATACTTGTCGAGCTAATTTTTGAATAACATAGTTGTCTTCATTCGTAATTTTAGAAGAAGAAATAAAACCTACAGAACCACTGCCGTACTCTTGTTTAATAGATCCTAATTTATTTGCCACTAATTCAAGTGCTTCTTCCCAAGTTGATTCAACAAATGTTCCATTTTTACGAATTAAAGGCTTAGTGAGTCGTTCTTCAGAATTTACAAAATCCCAACCAAATTTTCCTTTTACGCAAGTAGAAATTGCATTAACCGGCGCTTCAGAAGTTGGTTGGACTTTAAGAATTTTACGTCCCTTCGTCCACACTTCGAATGAGCACCCTACACCACAAAACGTACATACTGTTTTCGTTTTCTTCGTACGAGTTTCACGCATCGCAGCTTCTACTTCTGATATAGCGAAAATACCACTGTATCCAGGTTCCACTTCTTTTATAAGATCAACCATAGGCTCAAGTATGTCCGACTTCAGCCCAGTCATAAATCCAGCTTCACCAAGCATCGATTTTTCCATCAAAGCATTACAAGGGCAAATAGTTACACATTGACCGCAGCTAACACATGAAGAATCGTTAATATCCACTCCATCATCCCAAATAACACGAGGACGTTCCGCTTCCCAATCAATAGATAACGTTTCATTTACTTGTAAGTTTTGACACACCTCTACACATTGACCGCACGCAATACACTGATTAGGATCATAGCGATAAAATGGATGAGACATATCAACCTCACTTGTATCTACTTTTGGCTCGTAAGGATATTTTTGATGCTCAATTTCCATTAATTCTGCCGTATTATGCAATTTGCAGTTCCCGTTATTGTTGTCACAGACCGTACAATAAAGTAAATGATTTTCTAATAAGCGATCCATCGCCTCCGTTTGTGCTGCCTTTGCACTAATAGAGGACAACTCAATATTCATACCATCCGTTGCTACTGCCGAGCAGGATCGCACAAGTTTCCCATCAACTTCTACAATACAAGTATCACATGTTTGAATAGGATCCACTTCAGGCACATAACAGATTTGTGGATGTTCAATCCCGTTCTCATTAATGATGCCTAATATAGTTGAACCGGGCTTAGCACTATATTCTTTGCCGTCAATTGTAATATGAACCATGCTGTCATTCATGGTCTTTCCCCCTTTTTGAGAATAAAAAAAACTCCACCACGAAAATATACGCACCGAATTAATAGGTACGCTATCATCATGGTGGAGTAGTTTATTAGCACATCTTGCTAAAATACCAATCCATTTATTCATAAGTAAAATGATAGATTCATAACAGGTCATATCACGATTCCATCTTTAACACTATAATTATAGCGTTTAATCCAAAAATACACAATATAATAATGATAAAAAAGTCACGGCACTCAATGCTCTGACTTGTTTGGATATATTCGTTTAATCACGAAGCCATGCATTGACAAGCATAATTCAACGCATGCTACTGAGCTTTCGGTGAATTAACTTTGCAGTCTCCATCCGTTTCAACATAGGGATAAGTGTTCCTGTATCCAGCCTTCACCGTGCTTTGTTTGCTTTCCCAAAGTACCAGAGGAACAAGATATTACAGATGAGTCAAACTCAGTTCTTTGATAGCTGTAGGACTAATTATTTATTTTTGTTATTCTCGCAATAAAAGTTCACTTAATAATAAGTATTAGCTCACATAAAAAAATAAATGTAACTTAATTTTAAATACACGGTTATTTATTAAGCTAAAGGATTTCTTATAAAAAATCCTCCAGCTTTTTTATAATCATAATTTGAATTAGCAAACTTTGATGAAACATATCTTTGTACAACAAAAAGAAAGCATACATCTGCATTTTATGCAAAGTTATACTTCATATCACACGTTGTTTTATATTAGAATCAACGTGCAATGCTATTTTATTATTTTTTAAATGGCTTTATTATTTGTTAAATACCTTTTTAATTCGTGAACATTAATTCCCCAAATAAAACCTTTGTATAGTTATTCTTATTCTGAATGGCTTAAATTGTCTTGACGCAAGATATACGAAAAAAAGCACTCCATCTTGCTACAGAACCTTTTTACCTAGTAAAGAACTTTTTATTAGCTGACAACTCTCTGTCGTTACATAAAAAAGTTCTTTACTAACAAGTAGCATAATCAGCTCATTTATGAATTAGTAAAGAACTTTTTTATCTTTAACTACATAGCAACATTCAACTAAAAAAGTAACTTAAGTAAAGAACTTTTTTAAAAATTCACATTATAAAAAACTTTATACTTATATTTTATCATCACATACTGTTAGTTAAAAGTCTTGATTGTACGATATTAGGTAATGCATGCATTTAATTTTTCGATTCATTTCTGCATTAATAATGAGATAAATAGACATACGACTATATTTAAGAATTTGTGGATTTCCTCATCTTAACAAGTAACTTAACTGAGCCTAAATTAACTTTGTATCTATTTTTATTAATCAAATGTCCTTTTCGGATTTAAATATTTTTTGTATGTTTTTACATCTCTTTTGGATAAAATCACATTAATTTCAAGTTATTTTACCACTATTTCTTATAGAACAGTCTCTTTTAATTCAATTACATCGGTTCATGTTTATTAAAAACCTTGATGTAGCTTATTATGAGATTCAACTTCTTCTTCTAGATAATTTTCAACTTCTGGCTTTACTCTATAATAAAGACTCGCCAATTCTTTTATCTTAGGAACAGTAACCATTTGGGCACTGAATTTATTATCTAATAAATATTTAATCCTTCTTTTCTGAAAGTCCCCCTTGGTTTCTATAACAGAATCTACATATTCTCTAAATAACGGATAATTATCCCCTTTTCTTATTAATAAATCAATAGATATTCCTATTTGAGTCAAAAGAGCGTTTTTTGTGATTTTCTGTAATGCCCCCTTTTCGCTCTCAAATACAGCCCAGTCTGAGATAACCCCTTGAGCGGCCTGCAATAATTTATTGTCCATTTTTATATAGTACTGATTACTATTTCTCTGCTTCCATCTCATAGGTGGCAAATGTTTCTCCAACCATGACTTATCATGCTTTTGTATCCAGGAGAATGCCGCTCGGTTTAAAGCTTTTAGTTGAGTACGCTTGAGGTTAGGATTCTGGGTAAAAATAATTTCCCACTCTTCTTTATACTTTTGGGTTTTCTCTTCATTGGAAAGTTCCTTAATTCTTCCCGTGGGTCGATTATTTATATTTTGTTTACCACTAACCATTTGTTTTTTTATACTCCTCACTGTCTGACAGCTCATCTTTGTAATGCGACTAATTTCTCTGACAGATATATTTCGAGATAATAATTTTTGGAATTCATTGTTCCATATATTCCCTCTTTCAATTATACGTAAAGAGAATTTAGTAATCTCTAGAGGTGTTTGTTCAGGTAAAATCAATCTATATTTAAATCCACAATTACATGTAAAATCACCTTGTAATCTCCTATAAGCCATGTGCGTATCAGTTTCTAAAGTTTCTACACACTCTTCTAAATAATGGTCTGCCAAAGGATTCATACATATCCACGGACCTGAACCAAACGGTTGATAAATGTAATCATTTTCATAAAATTCTCTTACACTACCGCATAACAAACGCATTATCAATATGTGCCTTACTGGATGTAAATATCTAATCCTATGCTTCTCTGTAATATATCGCACCCACGATAAAGGATTATCAGGACTTAAATATGAATTAAATAAATCTAAAATTTCTTTGGGATAAAAATCTAATATCTTTTCTGCTAACAAATATTTTCTCTTAGCTATTGGATGACCAAGCCCATGAATTTTTAAAAGTTCCATATATTTATCATAATAATGCTGATGTGGGTGAACTGTTAAATTCTCACTAAACAAATACTCAATATCCTTAGCAATATCTAGTAAAATTTCAAATGATTTGTCACTGACCTGTATTTCTTCTACATTTGAATCCACATCATTGATATTAGGCATAATAAATTTATTAAATTCCTTTTTGAGATTATTTCTAGGGAGCTTGGTTAAACAAACTTTATGCTTTGTGCAAACTAACACCCCTGACACCTGATGAAATCTATTCCAGAAACCTTCTCCATACGTTTCAAATTGATCTTTCAAACATTGTTTACAATAATATAAGTGTTCTTTTCTCTTTACATCGTCAGCAAGTTCTCGAATTACACGCGTTGAATATAAAGATTTATCCTGTCCCTTGACCTTAAGTAGAACATTATGATAATTATCCACTTCCATGAATTGGCGGAAGAAAGGTAATATAGAATGTTTTTCTATAAAATAGTCTGCAGTTAGACCCTTAGATACATCTTTTAGTTTTTCCGCGATTAAATCAATTCCATTAGGAATATCAACATCAAATTTTTTTGCATTACTTCCCAATAATCTTAGTAGCGTTTCACGTTTAGATTTATGTCCAGAGTGATAATGATAACGAGCTATAATACTATAAAATAACTCATTTTCGTATGGAGTTGGAAAATAACAAATCATAATAACTCCTTTCTAATAGCACTTTCAAACTTTTTCTTGTTAACTCATTTACAAATTAGTTGTATCCTACACTTAATAATTGAGAATTTATGTTCAATTCTTTAAAAGTTATTCAATACATAAGTTTTAACTTTGATCCAAAATTAATTTTTTGCTTTAATTAAATTTTTTCATTCTGTATGTTTTCTTCTAATCCATATGTTAAAGCCAGCGATGCTGATTGCTGCAATAAAAATTTAAAGCTTTTCTTTTCTCCATATTCCTCTAATACTTTTTCAACAGAAACTTTAGCAACTTCGTAGTTTATTTCCATATTTTGCAATTTTTGAATAATTCTTATATCTAAGTCATCTTTAGAATTTTGACTACACAGGGCTTCTTGCTTCTCTAAAAAATAGTTCACATTGACTACGCTAGTTGCTTCGTTCAATCCAGAATCTAGTGTATCATCTAGTGTACTCAATACTATATCTTCATACCTTGCCATATTAGATTTTTTCCCCGTTTTCATCGCTTTAAGAACTGGTTGTAGTGACTTTAAATAATTTTCAGAAACTCGTTTAATAATAGTAGGTGTTATGACTTCCTTTTTCTTTTTCATGGTTTCCATTTGTACAAGCATAAATAACTTGACTGCAATTGCAATAATTCCTTGGCTGTACTCATACATTACTTTACTTAATTCAGGAGTCAACTCTGTATACTCTCGGTTCCATTGATAGCGCCATAACCCTTTTAACAACAACTCCCATTCTCTATCTGTTTCTCTATGATGCATCCAAATTAAATCTCCTTGGCCACACATTCTCCGGATCTGTCTCAATGCTCTTTTATACAACACTTCTGTTTTGGGTGTCCCAATAAATATGATTGGGATTTTGCATGTATTATTTAAAGTAACAAAGAAATTCAGCATTACTTCTTCACCTTGACTTTTAGCTATACTTAGATGTTGAATTTCATCCACAATCAATACTCCAATACCATGTTGTACTATATGACTTTGCATAGCTACAATAAGTTTAGAAACAGTAACACGCGACTTAAATATTTCTTGTGTATATTGCGTTCCTAATACACTGTCGAGTTTTTTAAAAAATGCTCCTATTAAACCTTTCAGTGTACCATCATGAGAACAATCTATTTTTAAATAAACAACTTGCTTTCTAATAAACGGTTGATTTTTATATTCTGTATGTTGAATTACCTGCGGATAAGTAGAGAGCAATCTGCTTAAACTTCTTGATTTTCCAATACCTGAAGTTCCAATTATCATAAAGCCTTCTCCAGGTACTTCATCACTATTTGTTAAAGGCATTTCACCTTTTTGTAAATTATCGTATATTTGCCTGAGCAATAATTTTTCTTCTTTATTCATAGGATTTCTATATAAATACCCTTGTCTAAGAGCTCTATCAAAAAGATTATAAAGAGAAATCTGTCTACCATATGGCTGAAAAAAACTGTTTAAACGCATTACATAATGGCAACGTAACTCTTTGGGGTGTAACCTTTCCCCTTTGTTAAAATGTGGATAAACCGCTAACGATTTGTAAAGGCTTTCCATACTCAGTATAGGAGGCAAAGTCTCTAAGAATGGGTTTCCTTCATACTCCTTGACTTGTTGAGGCAAGTATACCGCCTTAGGGTGAAAGCAATTTTCTTCTATGCAGATATGATTAACCATTTTCTTCCTCATAGTTCCCCTCCTTCTCCATTAACTTTTCATATAGTTTTAGTTGTTCTACCTCATATTCATTTAATTCCGCCTCTTCTTGTTCACATCCTAAGGATAATGTTTTTTTATGTAATTTCTCGCCCTTTTCTTCTCTATTTTCAATTAAAAATGCCTCTTGTGGTTGACGTTCAAAGTTATCTTCTGTTCTTCTTTCTCTAATATTTTTTATTTTTGCCGTATTACTTTCTTCAAATATCGGTATAATACTTTTTGTTCGTTGCCCTGCATCAGCAACAACCTCTTCCACCCTAGACTGATAAGTCAATTTTCTTTCTAAATCCTCTTTTATCTTAACCTGCTTTAATTCTCTTTCTGTGTTTTGTAGATATTCTATTTCACTTAAACTTTTACCATAATACGCGCTAGTCCTGTCCATTTCACAAACTATGTAGTCGCCCTCATTTTCATCTTTAATATAAATAAACGTCATATTCCTCGGATCAAAAAGTAACTTAATTTTCCATCCTTTATTTCTAGCTTTTTCAAACCAATGTTCTTGTATTGCTTTTGTACACGTATATCTCATGTTTTTATATCTAATCCCTGCACCAGAAACCCTTCCTACATCTACTGACATAAATGCAAATTTTAGTTCTTCCTTTGGAAATGTCCCTAAGACACCTGAGCACTTTTCAATTCCCCAATTCCAAATATTATTTGGAGTAGGAATTACTTGATCTCTTAACATCGCTTCACTTAATTCATAGTGTTCAAGGATTTTCTGATTATGCATTCTTATATATTCAATAATGATTTTACGAATATCTTGAATTGTAAGAACTGCCTTTAGACGGTAATCTGGTGCCCCCCGTTTCCCAAAATTTTTTTCAACGTATCCTGGTAATAATGGTTTAGCATTCTGTTGAAGAAGCCCCAATGCACGCTCTACAATACCTTTCAAATCAGCTCTATATGGAGGGGTATTTTCAAGACGAATATTAATTCAATCAGCTAGCTTTTGGGCTTCTTTTCCCATTAATTCTCCTCGGTCGGCTAATAATGCTGCTGGCAAATTAGATGCTATCCATTCACCTGGCTCAATTGAAATTCCCAGATTTCCACAATACTCTACTTTATCGCTAACTGCACAATAAAGTGCTAATCTGGCCATTTCTAGTGAAGCCGATCTGGTATCTACATGAAAACCAACTATCATTCTGCTAAATACGTCAACTACAAGATATAAAGTTGGTCGTCCTATTATCGCATTATAATTATTCGAAGATACAACATAGACGTCTGCGATTGTAGAATCAATTTGATATAAACTACCTGGTCCATAAACATAATCATTTGATTTTCCTAGGATAGCTCTTTGAGTTAAATTATGTTCTTTTTCCCCTAAACGTTTTATTGATACCTTATGTGAACTAGTTAATTTTTTTGCCCAATAAGCAAATTGAGCATACGAAGGAGGATTTGCATTTTCTTTAAAATTCAATACAGTCCCTCCACCAAATTTTATCTTGACCATAAAATTTTCCGCTAAAAACCTTTCATATGTATAACGGAGGGAGTTTTCTTTTTGATTCATATAGTATTTTTGAAACGCATTAACGATTAGTTTTTTTACTTGCTGTGTTATATTTATTCCTTCCCCATGAATATCTTTATCTTTTTTTGGTCTACCAACTTTTATGAGCCCAAGGATCTTTTCCTTTCCTTTTCCACCACAATTTTTATAATTATCAACTATTGCTCCTTTATTTTGACCATTTTTCCAATACATTCTTAATAACTTATATAGAGTTGGCTTTGTGTATCCTTGCTCAATATATGGCTTTAAAATTCTACCTCTTGCCTGTCTGTCAAATATAGCCGGAATATTCTCTTCTGATAGTAACTGTTGAATTAAGTCCCAATTTTTCTCTATGCGTTCCCTTTGTAATACATTTAACTCCTCTTCCATATATAACTTATAATAAGGATCAGATAAACTTATTCTAACCATGTTATTTTGAATATCACTTATAATATCAAGTACATTCCTCTTGATAGGAAGGGCTTTGCTATCATTCAAAGCAAAAATGTACATGACTTCTTGTTTATAATCTACCCATAAAACTCTATAGTAAATTTTATCTTCTTCTAAAATCATATTATGATATAAAATGTTCATAGAAGGCCTCTCTATCTACATAAAAATCTTCTCTACCTAACCAATGTATTTTAAAATCTTGTTGTAAGTTAATCTTAATAACATGGTGAAAAACTAAAAAGTTAAAAAATGTTAGTGCTGTTCCATTCTTTAAAAGGTTTTCTCTTGTAAAGACTTCTAAAGATTTTTCAAGATATACAGTAGATTCATTTAGATAAACAACAAATTTCTCTAGTAGGTGAATCATTTCTTTAGTTAACATAGGACAACTCATAACTATATTTGCATTTCTAATTCTTTTTAAATTATTAACAAAAGGAAGAGGTACATCTCGTTCGGTTATAATACCCCAATCTATATTTTTTTGTTCCCAATAACAACGTTCAATTTCAAATTTCTCCTGAACGCGCTTTTTTTCTAATTCATTTGAGGATTTTACTGTCCTTGCAATTATTTTTTCACAATTATTTTCATTTATAGTGATTATAAAATCTGTACTCATGATATAAGGTGTACTACTTCTACTATCTGTTGGATATTTAATCTTCTTTTCCTTTGCAATCTCCATTGCTAATTCTAAATCAAGTAGTGGATACTGCTCCCGAATATCAATAACATGCTTTGAGTAATCTAACAGTAAAAAATAGTTATACTCAAGACGAGATAAAAAAATGGTGCATTCTTTTTGTTTTAACCCCCAACTCCCTAGATACAATACCGTTTGATGGGAAGTCATTTACTGTTATCCAAGGGAGATATTCTGAACCTTCCCCTAATCCTCTACCTTCATTAATCCATTTCCCCATCTTTTCCCATGTCCATATTCTTCCTCTCTTCATTATTAAATCGTCCTCTCGCAGTAACAGTTTTTACTAGGATTAACAATATACTAAATATTGAAACATTTATTCTGAAAACTCTATTGAGCAAAGCTATTACTTAATAAAAATAGAAGGCATCCGTATGTTTAAGCTTACGAATGCCTTCTATTTTTATTATTGATATAAGTTTATTAATACTTGTTTTAACTCTGGCTTTATTGCAATAATTGAGCGAACTGCCTTTACTTGTTGTTCCGCATCTTTAACATTAGAAGCATGACCTAATTCTAACAATAAGCCCGTTGCAACAGTACCTGTACGATTACGCCCACCTGAACAGTGGAAGTATACTGTTTTCCCCTGTTCCACAGCTTCTTTAACTGCTTCAATTGCATTTCTTACCGATTCATCCTGTCCTTCTGCACCTTCTACAATTGGATATGAATGACGCGTAGTCTCAGTTGGAAATTCTTCTGGTTCTTTTCCTCCAGCACGTAAATCAAACACCTCAGTAATTCCATGCATTTGTACAGCTTCTTGTATAGCCTCTACTCCACCAATATATACTTTTCCTTTTACGAGTTCGTGATAGTTAGTCATGTTTGTTAGTCTCCTTCAATCATTATTTAGCAGCAATTAGATCCGCCACTGATGACAAGACCTGCACCTTGTTGGTCTTCTACGTAATCCAAAGTAAGCGTATTAACCATGTCTACTACTTGAGGATCTATTGCAATCTCAATCCCATTTACTGTTTCTTTTAAATCATTTTCTAGTGCCTCTGCTAAAGTAACACCGTAGCTTGGGCCACAGCACCCAGCGCCCTCAAATGTAAAACGTAGTGTTGAAACACTGTTTTCTTTCATAGCATTTTGAATAAACTCTTTTGCTTTATCTGTAATATTCATTCCTATTTCTCCCCTTCACAGTAACTACTCGAATTTTTTATTTTACTAACTCTTTAAGTTTCTCATATCCTACAATATCTTCTGATTGCCAAGGGATAATCACACAGTTGTTTTGTGACTCTCTTTGAACCGCTTGAATCCACTGTACCTCAGAATGCGCTCTACCCTTTAACACTGGATCAATTGTATGTGTTGCATAAAAACTTTGATTGATAACCCACCATTTTGGAGTAATATCCGCACGTTTTAAGTCTTCTTGTAAACGACTTGCTTCATGAACTGGTGTCGCTTCTGCTAGCGTTACAATTACAACACTTGTTTCTTCTGGATTACGAAGACGTGGTAATAAGTTTTTCACAGACTGAGGCACTTCACCGGAAGAGCGTGCAATTTCCTTATGATACGTTTGTGCCGCATCCAGTAACAATAATGTATGACCTGTTGGTGCTGTATCAATTACCACAATTTCATCATTAGCTCTCTCAACAATGTCCGCTAAAGCACGGAAAACTGCAATTTCCTCTGTACAAGGAGAACGTAAGTCCTCTTCTAAGTATGCTAAACCTTCTTCATTAACTGTATCTTTTGCTTGCTCTATGACTTCCTTACGATAGTTTTCAACTTCTACTTTTGGATCAATTCGACTTATCGTAATATTCCCTTGTTCTCCATGCATGACATAATCAATATGTGCTGCGGGATCAGTTGTAGTTAAGTGTACATGGTGTCCTTTTTCGGCCAGACCAACTGCAATTCCTGAAGCTACAGTAGTTTTTCCGACACCACCTTTTCCCATTGTAAAAATCACTCGTTTTCCTGACTCTGAAAGATTAGTAATCAATGTCTGAAGTGAAGGAAGAGAGACGGTATTTGCTTCTTCATGTGGAACTGAGAGATTTGCCATTGGTTGAACCAGTCTTCTCATATTCTCTATCCCAGTAACATTAAACGGTACTAATGGAATTTCATAAGTAGGCACATTTTTTAATTCTTCTGCCATGATTTCTAACGCGTGTGATTGTCTCTTAAATAATGCATTTGAGATATCATCATTTTGTAAATAGTTTTTCAAGATCCCATTTACAAGTAGAAATTGATTACTAACACCAATTTCTTTTAATTCATGAGCTGCTCGCTCCGCTTCTTGTAATGGAGAACTATCTGGTCGTGTGACTAGCAATAACATTGTTTGATTCGGATTAGATAGTGCCTGAACCGTTTGACTATATAACTCTTTTTTATCACCAAGGCCTGCTAATGGTCCTAAACAAGAAGCTCCATGCGTACTCTCTTCTAGGAAACCACTCCAAGCCGTAGGAAGTTGAAGAAGACGTAACGTATGACCGGTTGGCGCTGTATCAAATATAATGTGATCGAATTTCGATGTTAATTCTTTATTTGTAAGTAACGTAGAGAATTCATCAAATGCGGCCATTTCTACTGTGCAAGCTCCAGATAATTGCTCTTCCATCGTTGCAATAACAGCATCAGGGAGCTTTCCACGGTATGGACCAACAACACGTTCTTTATATTCATAAGCTGCTGTTTCAGGATCTAAGTTTGCTACTTGTAGATTTGGAACACTTGGAATTTCTTTCGGTTTATTCGTAAGTTCTATTTCGAACACATCTTGTAAATTAGAAGCTGGGTCAGTACTTATTAATAAAACTTGTTTCCCCATATCAGCTAACGTAATAGCTGTTGCACATGCAGTAGATGTTTTTCCTACTCCGCCTTTACCAGTAAAGAATAAAAATGGTGTGAATGCTATTGTGTTTGGGTTATATAAGTTTGTCATTGCCTTTCACTTCTTTCTCTATTTTTTCACGTTTAACTTTAAACGTACGACTGGCTTTTGACTCAACTCTTCTTCTGTTATATCTGTTAACTGTGTAAGTTCTTCATTTGTCAGGTGACTTTTTTCTTTTACTACTTTTCCATCTACCAAGGTTACAGGCAATACGTCTGGTCCTTTATCTGTTAATAGTTGACTGATAACAACATTATTGGCAAATGCATCTGGTTCACTTGCCAAATTATAACGGGTCACATCAATTCCTTTATTCTTCAAGTTGTTAACAGCAACTGAAATACGAATTAATTCCGGATCAACACTTGGTCCACAAACCCCAGTAGAACAACACATTGCAGGATCAAAAATTTCAATCTTTTTCATCTCTGATTTCTCCCCTTCTTTATAAAATAAGCCGAGAAGATTCTCGGCTTATTTTGTTTTCAATTATTCTCCTGTTTCGGCATACTTTTTAATACGTCCACCAATCTCATCGCGAACTTTTTGGAATACAGACCACTCTTGACCAGCTGGATCATCAAATCCCCAGTGAACTCGTTTTACATGTGGTGGTGTTGTCGGACATACATCATTTGCGTGACCACAAAGTGTTACAACTAAATCTGCTTTGTCTAAAATATCATGGTCAATGATATCAGATGTTTGATCCGTAATATCAATGTCTACTTCTTTCATTGCTTTAACTGCATTCGGATTTACTCCGTGTGCCTCAATACCAGCAGAAAGTACGTTCCATTTGTCACCTAAATATTTTTTACCCCAAGCTTCTGCCATTTGGCTACGACATGAGTTTCCTGTGCATAAAAAGTAAATTGTTTTCTTGTTTTCCATGATAATTCCACCTTTATTATGAATATTTATTTGGGTTGTGTTTGAAAGTATTTACGCTGGAACCAAAGTGCTACATTTACAAGTGCTATCATAACTGGAACCTCGACTAAAGGTCCGATAACTGCTGCAAACGCTGCACCTGACTGAATTCCAAATACACCTACAGCTACTGCAATCGCTAATTCAAAGTTATTACTTCCAGCCGTAAACGCTAATGTTGTTGATACCCCGTAACTTGCACCGATTTTTTTGCCCATAAAGAAAGAGATAAAAAACATGATTACAAAATAAATGAGTAATGGAATTGCAATACGTACAACATCAAATGGTACGCTAACAATCACTTCTCCTTTTAGAGAGAACATCACAATGATTGTAAATAGTAATGCAATTAAAGTAATTGGACTAATCTTTGGAATGAATACTTTTTCATACCATTCTCGTCCTTTCGTTTTTACAAAAATCAAGCGTGTTAGCATTCCTGCGATGAATGGAATTCCTAAATATATAAACACTGATTTTGCAACCTCTGCCATTGTTATATCTACAACAGCACCTTCAATTCCTAACCATTCTGGAATAACTGTTACAAACACATAAGCGTATACTGAGAAAAATAACATTTGGAATACAGAGTTAAATGCTACTAATCCTGCCGCATATTCTGTATCACCTTTCGCTAAGTCATTCCATACGATAACCATCGCAATACAACGAGCTAAACCTATCATGATTAAGCCCACCATATATTCTGGCTTATCTGGTAAGAATATAACAGCCAAAGCAAACATTAAAACAGGACCAATAATCCAGTTTTGTACCAGTGATAATACCAATACTTTTACATCTTTAAAAACGCGCCCCATCTCTTCGTAGCGAACCTTAGCGAGCGGTGGGTACATCATTAAAATTAAGCCAATCCCAAGTGGAATAGACGTTGTTCCTACCTGTAAACTATTCATTCCATCAACGAATCCAGGTGATAGATATCCAACTCCAATCCCTACTGCCATCGCAAGAAAAATCCATAGGGTTAGATATCGATCTAGGAAAGACAGACGTTTTTTCCCCGTGTTGCTCATCCTTCTCACTTCCCTTTCTAACTATTTATTAACAACCACACCGGAGTGTAGGATTGCTCTTCTCAATTTGTTTAATTTTCTCTGTTTGGTCAGATACATGCGCTAAAATATCTTCTAAAAGCGCATATAAATCACTTGCTTGATTTAAAGAATAATAAATCCACTGACCTCTACGCTCTTCTTGCACTAAACCTAAATCCTTCAACTTTCGAAGATGCTGGCTGATAGAAGGTTGGCTCATATCAAATACTTCGAGAAGCTCACAGACACAGCATTCACGTTGTTTAAGGATTGATACAATTGTTAACCTTGTTTTGTCTCCTAATAGTTTCAGAAATTGGGATGCTCTTGTTACCTCTACAATTGTTTTTTCCATATCTACACCTACCTTGTTATAATTACATAAGCATACGCTTATATGTTGTGTAAAAATAAAGTGCTTTATTCTCTCTTTCTAAATAAGTATATAACTATATGCTTATGTATTCAACGAAAAAGTCTCACCTTTACATAAAATTCACATTAGATTTTCTTATTTAAAGTTTGTACTCTTTTTCTTATCCCAAAAGATATAAATGATAAATCCTAAAGGTCCTGTTAAAAAAATAAAAACTAACCATATCAGAAAGTGCTGCTTACTAATTTTATTTTTCTGATATTCGAGCGTAACATATGTACACATGTAAATTATTAAAAGATATATACCTACAATTAGCAATTGATCCAACAAACCTATCCCTCCGTTCTTTTTAATATATAATTCTTAGGCCCTTTTTAAAATCATAACATAAGTAAATAATTATATGTCTATATAAAAGGTGATAAAGCTTATAAATACCCCTGCCAAATCCGCTAAGATTCTAATCTTTTATATTCATATTACCTACGAGGGGTCACCATATCAAAAAAAGAAAATTGTACGTTTAGACACAAGTTAACCGGTTTCCTGTACGTTAAGGAACCGGCTATCTATTTCACTGTTTTTTGATGGAATTTTTGTATTGTAATGGTAATAGTTATTAGTTTTTGTTACCTTGTTTCTTTTGGTTGTTAGGCGTAATTTCATCGGCAAACTCCATATTTGCCAAGTTTACTTTGGATGGAATAAATGTTCTTGTTGTATTTTAAAAACCTTGGAACATACGTTGGATAGGTCTCGTCATATTTGAATTACGTGTTGCTAATACACCAAAAACGGTTCCTAATCCTAGTAAAGAAGCCCAAATCCATCCTCATTTATTGTTTTCATTTGCTAAAATCTACAAAGATGTCAGAGTGTTGGGAAACCCTAAAGGGTTTTCCGACACTCTGAGAAAAGGACGTTTGTGAGAACGTCCTTTTTTATTTCTTTAAAAGGTAGGTTACCTTGTTTAAAATAGCTTCAATTTGTTGTGCATTTTTACTATACATTTCACTTGCTGTTTTTGATTTCGTTTCTAAAGAAAATAGTTCAAGATCAGCATGGCATTTTTTTAAAGATGCTAATAATAAAGGTTTGTTTTGAGGAGAAGGCATTTGGAGTTTATCATTATAAATGTCGATAGTAAGTTGTCCGTATGAATCAACTTGACCGAGAAAGACATTTTCAATGACAACACCGAGTTTTTCTAGTTCTGAATGTAACCAAGCGCGGTTATGCCCACTAGCTGAAAGAGGTTCATCTAGTATATTTCCATCCATAATAACAGTTTGTGGTTCCTTTTTATTTGGTACTTTCAAGCCAATATCTTTTGCTGTAAGTGGTTGAGATTCTTTCTTTAATAATACATTTAATTCTCCGCTTGGTTCTAAGACGGCAAATTCTACTTCGGATATACTAAAGGATCCGTTTCCTCTGAGAAGTTCAAGTAATTCATCACTGGTATACTTTTCTTTCTTTAAATTATCCTCAAGTATTTTGCCATCCTTTATTAAAACTGTAGACTTACCTTCAAAGAAATCTCTCGCGGCTTTGTTTTTTAAGGAAAGAATTCCTACGAAAAAAGGTACCGAAGCGAAAATAAGTATGGCTAAGACGCCATGGAAAATTTTTTGGTCTAGCCCTGTAGATACTTGAGCGGCGATACCACCGATTGTCATCCCAGCTACGTACTCGAAAAAGGAAAGTTGAGAGATTTGCCTTTTTCCTAAACATTTTGTGATAGTAAATAAAACAATTAATATGAATACAGAGCGGAGAATGACAAGCGTCCATTCGGGTAGGTGAGACATAGTAATTTCCTCCAGTCTACTTAAAACCCTTTATATTGAGGTTCTTCACGTTCTAATACGGAAACTCTATCCTTTAAATCAGCAATGACGCTGTCCATTTCTAACATACATTCATGAAAAACACGTTTTACTTCTTCATCTTTTGAATTTAATGAAAGGGAACTTAAGCTTGCTTGAGCGCCCCTTAAACTAACGAGGCATGTTTTTACATTTTTACTGGTGCCGTTGGAGGTACATCGTTATCACTAATTTAAATAAGTCATTTATTTAGTAAATGCTACCATAATTTTGGTAGTTTTTTTGCTGCTTTATTAAAGAGGATTGTAACCACCAATCAAAAATGTTTTTTATCCTTATTAACCTAATTAGCTAGAAGAAAATAAGATTACTCAAACATACAAACACCATTGTAAGTGGTGCTTGTATGTTTGAGTAATTATTTATTGAGGTAACATGTAACCAATTAATGTTCTATTAAGTTGGATAAAGGAATTTCTTGTTCATTCTTGGGTTCATTAAGAGGATAAATTCTAGCTGTTTCATTATTTTCAGCCACATTTTGAATATAAATTGGAACTCCATTATACGTTACATTAGCCATGACTGGTGAAGCGGCAATCTCTTGTGCTCTTTGTTTGTTCATTATAATGACCTCCTTTTGATTTGTAACAGTTATAATATTTACTTCAAACTACTTAAGTATTCTTATTACTCAATAATAAGTAAACAGGGAGCTAGTTTTAATTACGGTTACTTGACTAACGAAGACAACGGTTAGATTTTGATTTCCTAGTTGGTTGCGGGATTAGTTTATGTAGAAAGTAAATGTTTTAATTTTTATAGCTAAGCCTTTTCTATACTTAAATATTTCTACATAGATAAAAAATGAAAATGTGCAAAATAAAGAACCGCTACCGGTTCTTTATTTTGCACATTTTATATTTTAAAAACTTTTTGTTTTAAAATCAGGATGCTTAGCATGAGTATTTTGAAAAGGTAAGTAGCATGGTTACAATGACAATTTTTAGGAAACAAGAAGTAACTGTATAAATTTCTGAAATGTACCCATAAACAGAAAACACCTCTTGTACCATATCTAATAAAATAAGGTATAAGAGGTATTTTTTCTTTTTTTATTCTATTGGATTACTCTATATTGTTCTACTTCAATTAGGTTCTCCTATATTTAAGAATCCGCTGTAAGCCAATGATAATCTTTACATTAACCTGTTATTGATTATTCTTTTCTTGAATTTCTTCAGAAGGCTCTTCAGTTGGATCTGGCTCATTCTCATCAACGCCAGTGCAACCGCACAAGAAACCTACAGATAAAATAGTAGACATGATAGCAAGTAGATATTTTCTTTTCTTCAAGTGATTATTGCTCCTTTCAGAGAAATATTTATGCTATTATCTTCTACTTAAAGAAAAAGAATATGCTACAGTTTTTTTAACGTTTTTTTCCTTTATATCAAATTAGAATCAAATTCAATTATTAAGGGATTTCCTAGATATTTGTGAGTTTACCGCAAAATGTATTTCAAAGAAGAGTAACTTTAGTAAAAAATGTGCAAAATTATGTGCTGTGATTTATCAAAGATATCGTCAGGAATGTTTCAAATCCACAAAAATTAATTTTCTATATACATTTATAATCCAGGTAATAAAAGAATTAAATAAATATGTAGTATTGCCAATAGCTATACTGGTTAAGATTCCTATGAAGGCACTTCCTATGATATCAAATGGATAATGATGCCCTAGCCAGATACGTGAAAAACCTGTCAAAATTGCTAAGAACCACATGATTGAGCCAAATAAACGCTCACGGAGTAAGACGGAGGTTGCTAAGGCAAATGCTACGGCTGTATGTTTACTAGGAAATGAGGAATTATTCTTTGATGGGATAAGTAAACGCACACGATGTATAACAAACGGACGAGGTTTAAAATAAAAGAACTGGATAAAACGATTTATACATAATGAGAACCCTACTGACACCCCTGCAAATAAAATAATTTTTTTGTAGGAATTGTTTCTAAACCACATTAAGGTTAATAAGAAAATGTACAGGAATCGAGTCTTTTGTGAAATAAATATCATAAATGTATCCAATGTTGAGTTACGACCAGCTAGACGATTGATAGACCTAAACATCTTATAATTCATGCAGATGCTCTCCTTTATTTTTGAATTGTTATATAAATATCATTCCCTCACGAAAGAGAAATATGTAGTGTGCATGCCTTTTCTTATTATTCTACTCCGTTTAAATAGATAAATAATATATAGTTGCAAATTGAACATGTTTAACGTGATAATGCTCCTCCTACTGGTTATGTACATTTTTAGTTTAGTCACAAAAATTTATAGAAAGCACACTCCCCTATATTCTCTTGGCATTCTTAACTTGACATTGATATAGAGCTACACCTTTTAGAGCAGTTTACGAAGGCTGTGAATATGTCTATTTTCATTGTGAATATCTACTAGACAAAAACACTTTCCCCATTAAAAGAGCTGTTCTTAAGTGTAAACTAAGGCAAACAGTGCCAAGTACTTTGTATACGAAACTGTGTTTTTTCAAATACTTTAAGCAGAAAACCTTTCAATAGGAGTGAAAAAAGTGATAAGAGACAAAAGTAAAATGATTCATCTATTTTTATTATTAATTGTTACTGCAGTTTTTATATGGTCTGTTATTAAGCCTGCAAGATACTCGACATGGGCAGCGGAAGCTATTCCTGCCGTTCTCGGTCTAATCATTATAATTGCAATATACAATAAGTTTCGCTTTACTACTCTCTCTTATATCGTTATTGCAATACTAGCCATTATAATGTTCATCGGCGGTCATTACACATACTCAAAGGTTCCTCTTTTTAATTGGATAAAAGATGTCTTTGATTTAAATCGAAATCATTATGATCGATTTGGACATTTGATAAAAGGCTTGTTTACAATTGTGATAAGAGAAATATTATTACGGAAAACTCAACTAACCGAAGGTCCTTGGTTAGTTACGATTAGTATAAGTATTTCGCTTGCTATCGCTGCATTATACGAAATTATTGAATGGTTGGCTTTTAAAATAACAAAGGGAGGAACAGCAGCTAAAGACTTTTTAGGTACACAAGGTGATATGTGGGATGCACAATGGGATATGTCGCTTGCCTTAGTTGGTTCGATTCTCGCATTACTTACCCTTTCAAAACTACATAATCGGTTGTTAAAAAAGAATGAATAAAAGAGTGAATATAGAGGAATCTATTTAGCAGTGAAACTAAATCATGTTAAATACCTTAATGGATATAATGTAAAATGACAATGAAATTATTAAATTTTAAAATCTAAAACACGTATAACCCCGTTCTGATTTTAAGAAGGGGTTAAAATAAAGTTGTTTAATTTTTGATGTAAAATACTTCACTACACTTAAAAATACAACAATCACGTCGTTTAAATCTAAGTGTTATTGCACAATCGCGCCCTATTCTGGAATAATCCTTTACTAATATTACCTCGTGAAATCCTTTTCACCTTTTCACTCTTCTTATGCTTTTTGTCTCCAGAATAGTAGTTGAGTATCGAACAGTTAGGGTAAGCATAACATAAATCGAGACAGCTGCCACTGCACAGATAATTGCTATGTCCCACAGTGCAACTTGCCAAACCTCAGTGAACTGTGAATACTGAAGGCGAGGATCAAACTTTTCTGATTGAACCTAGAACCTCCAAATAGTGCTGATTGTACATAATGCCTAGAATGTTCTTCCCAAAGGGATCGACCACGGAAGCAGTGATGAACCCCTCGCCGCGCTCTGTAGGTGCCTCGTACTCTTTCGCTCCCATAGACAGCAGCTTCTCGAAAGTTGCTGTTACATCGTCGACGTGCCAGTACACTACAGCACCGGCCGGACCGGTCGTTGAACCATCGGGCGCATAGCGGCTATCGATTAGGCCCAGCTCGGGCTGGTAGTCGCCAAGGCGAAACTCGGCATATCCTGGACGTTCGAAGTATGGGTCGATGCCTAATAGCTCGGCGTACCACTTCTTTGCCTCTGCTAGATCATCCGTCCAAAAACTGACTGTAGTTAGTCCTCGTAATGTCTGTGTGTCGCTCATAATCGATTTCCTCCTTAATGTTGAGTAGTACGTCCCTATGCTAAACTAAATAACATCTTCTGAAATTAACTTCGATTTACTGACGAATAATCCTTTCTCTTATTCAAGAAAATATCCCTTTAATGGAAATAGTAAAAACCAAACTAATATTGCATCTAAATATTAGTTTGGTTTTTATGAATTTACATCGAGAGAGGCAATCTATTTCACTCATCTAGATCGCTTTATACAAATGAATTTTCCAAGCGGATGTCTTTGATGTAAACACTTTCTCAAGGAATAAATTGTTTTCTACTGCATTTTCAATAGGGACAGCAGAAAACATGTATCGACCACCCATTTTTTTAAAATGCTCTATATTTAGTTGTAAATTTTCCAAGCGTTTTTTCGAGTTTTTCTTAAACATATAGTGTTTTCCAAGTTCATCGGTGAAAATATAACAGCGGCCACCCCACTCGTCATAATACGTACGAATCGTTTTATTTTTCGCTAGTTCCTTTTCGATTATTTTTCGAAATTCATATTTATATGATAGCGGATAAAAATTGTTATATGTATCAAGTGTATAGAATCCGTTGTACTGAGCGATAGCAGGATGTAAACCAACACTAGCGACACGGTACTGCTCCAAAGGTAAACCGATATACTCTTTTATCTCCTGAAATTGTTTTTCTGCAAAAAATTCCTTTACCGAAGGTTTACTTTGAAAAATAATTTCCTCATTAAAAAAACTTAACAAAATAATTTGAGCTATCACAAAACCTGTCACAGCGTGTCTCCATATTTTCCCTTGTAACCATAAAACTTTTAATCCAAGAGCAAATAAAACATAAATAACTAACGGGCGCAAAAAATGATAACGTGCAAAATTAAACGTATCCAAAATGTGAAAACGTTTTGTTAATGGAAGCCAACCTTTATAAAACCAAAAAGCATACCAAATTGACAATACTATGTTAAACCAGAACAAATAAACAAAGACTTTTTCTTGCTTCCATCTCCTCTTGGAAATGATAAAATACAACGCAATAAGTATGACAGGTAAAATAACAAATGTATGGACTGTCATGACATGGTTATGTCCTAAAATAAAATTTTTCACTGTAAGACGGAGAGACCGCCATAACGATAATCTTGCATGAAAATATTCATCTCTGCTGTTAGGTGCAGTGGATAATAAGACGGAAGATACTAAGCGATATTCTACAATCATGTAAATGAGCGTCATATAAACAATTGAAAAAAGAAAACGAAAGTTCCATTCTTTCTTTATTACTACGTCCAATAACCAAAGAATCCCCATCCCGCTTAAAAAGAAGAAAAAACCTAAAACAATACTCGAATATAGAGGAATAAGAGTGAGTACGAAATAGTTCTTCCACGACTTTTCTCCTTTTCGAATATTTAAAAATGCCCAAAGTGCAAGAGGCATTCCGAGAGTGCTAAGCATTCCTGAAGGCCAAAAAGGAGTAAGAGAAAAAGCCAATGAAACTCCAACTGAAATGAACATCCATTCCTCTCTAGATAAAAAATGATGTTTTAAAAGAAGATACATCCCTATAAAAGCAACCACTCTTGTAATCATCTGACTTAATGCATATGCAACCATATTTGGAAAAAAAGCATACAACCAAACAATACCACTAAATTCCGTGCTAAATGCATTTCTTGATAATTGATTGTTTATCACCTGTGGAATTGTAGCATCAATCGGACCTATTATCTCCCCGCTCCTTGCCAAAACCTTATACCAGGACAAATTGGAATCAAGATTATCATGAACACGAATATGCGCATTTTCTCCAAGAATAAATAAAGGAGACAAATAAAGAATGAGTATAATTGCTGCAAAAACAAGTAACTTTTTTTCTTGATTGTTCTGGGTTGAAAACATTCACTTCACCTCAAGAAATTCTTAAAAAGTTTACTTATAAAATTTCCAAAACGAAAGAAATTATCCCCTTGGTAATCAATTTGCTATCAATTTTTTACAAACAAGAAAATTCTTATATAAATGTAGGCGTAGAACAGGATGGCAAAATATTGGAGGAAAGTGGTATCATTTTAGTGTTTCTGGAAGAATGGAAAACGGTCACTTATACAAAGGAAATAACACATACTACTTAAATACTCATTGTTATTACATGTATACAGGTTGGAATATAATTGATGAGAAATTCCATTATTTTGCTCAAAATGGGGCTCGGCAGTACTCTGAATAGTAAGTGGCTCAAATACTAGATAGAATTCTTCATTTAATCTAAATGATAAAAAGGATTGTAGCAGTGAGATACACATGCTACAATCCTTTTTATTATATTTAAGATATATTTGTTTTTTCCTTATTGTATAAAGTTACATCATCTTCTTCTATATTCACAGTCTCTTTTACAACATAAATTGGTCGATTCTTACTTTCGTCATAAATACGAGCGATATATTGACCAACAATACCAAGACCGAGCAGTTGCATACCGCTGAAGAATGTGATGGCAACCATAAGAGAAGCCCATCCAGTTTGGATGTCTTGTCCGATAATTTTAACGATAACCGAGTATATTAAAACTGCAATAGAAATTAATACAGAGATTAAACCTAAAGTCATAACCATTCTTAGTGGCTTTGTAGAAAATGCGATAATTCCGTCTGAAGCAAATTGTATCATTTTCTTTAATGGATACTTCGTTTCACCCGCAAAACGTTCATCTCTTTCGTATTGAATATATGTTTGGCGGAATCCAATCCAAGACATCATTCCACGTACGAAACGATTTCGTTCTTTCATTTGTTTGAATACATCTGCTACTTTGCGATCGATAAGACGGAAGTCACCTGTGTCTTTAGGAATATCGATATCAGACATGTAATTTAAAAAGCAGTAGAAATATTTAGCTGTAACAAGTTTAAACCAAGTTTCACCGTTACGCTGTTTTCTTTTCGCATAAACAATCTCATAACCTTCTTCCCATTTTGCAATAAGTTCTGGGATGACTTCAGGTGGATCCTGTAAATCAGCATCAATGATTACGATAGCATCACCTTTGGCAACATCAATTCCTGCTGTTACAGCTATTTGATGTCCAAAATTACGAGCAAAGTTTACGATTTTAGCACGAGGATCTTCGGCTGAAATACCTTTTAAAATTTCCATTGTCCGATCGGTACTACCATCATTTACAAAGACAAATTCATAATTAATATTATTTTGTAGCGTAACAGACTTTAAGCAATTATAACACTCTTGTGCTACTTCTTCTTCAAAATACATAGGAACGATGATTGAAATAAGTTTCTCCAAGTTTTTATCCTCCTTGTAGCAGCAATATATTAATTTATTGGAAATGGTTTTGTTCGTTGAATGTCCAAAGTTTATTAAGGAAAAAGTTCATAATCATACCAACACTGATAGAAAAAATTTGTGAGATAAACTTATTTATGAAAAGTTTATCAACTAATATGAACAGGCTAATTGTATTAAAAGTTAATACAATTAAATTTACAGTTAGGAATTTGAAAAATAATGATAAATCTATATTTTTCGATTCAAAAACCCAATTTTTGTTCCAATAATAGCTGTTAGCAACACCAACCAAATAAGCAAAGCAGTTGGCGATAAGGTAATTCATACCAATTTTAATGAGAAATATATAGCTAATAATTGTGATAAGCGTATTTAATACTCCTATTAAGCTAAACTTTAAAAATTTCTTCATAATGTAATATCCTCATTTTCATAAAAAATATAGTAAATATATGTATAATAACCATCTTAAGTTTTTTGTATAAATCGATGATTATTACTTTAACGATTTATAATTTAAGCCAAGTATATGCAGTGGCTAATTGTATGACATCGGAACTGAATACAAATAAAGGAGTGGCAAGGTTGTTTACACTTTTAAAAGGATTTTCTAATTTTTCAACACGTTTTATATATGCTCTCTATGGGATTTTTGCTGTGGTATTAATATTTACTTATTTTACAGATATAAAAAAAGATAATTATATGATTTTATTATTGGGTTTTCTAGTCTTATGTACGTTAGGAACCTTTATGTTAAGAAAAAGTTCTTTATATCTTGAAAAGTTAAATGAAAAGAAATGTTTTATTATATTACTACTTACTTGTTTTGTAGTGAAAGTAACATGGATTTGTTTGTACAAAATTGAACCACTTGTCGATTATGCAACTTTCTATAATACAGCAGAAGCTTTAAGTGCAAATTTCCAAATTGAGAGTCGGTATGTAGCATTATTTCCACATATTTTCGGATACTCATTATTTTTAAGTGTTTTCTTCAAAATATTTGGAACAAGTTATATGATTCCACCTATTGTGAATGTTATTCTAACTACGATATCAATGGCATTAATATATTTCATAGGTAGAAAAATTGATGGAGTAAGAACGGCAACCATAGCGAGTATATTTTGGATTCTGTTACCTTCACAAACAATTTATAATATGTTTGCAATGTCGGAACCCCTTTATTGCACTGAGCTATTGTTAATTTGGGTTATTATGATTACTATTGATGAAAAGTTATCTAAAATAGGTATGATAAAGCTTATTTTTTACTCTCTTTTATTGTCCCTATTGCTTGCATTAATGAATATGGTACGCCCAATTGCAGCGGTACCTATTATTGCATTAATTGTTTGGGTATTTATTATTGATATAAAACATCTTGGTCATAAAAATACCCTTTTTAAAAAAAATGTATATATAGCAACGGTGTTAGCTGGCTATTTTGTGTTTTCTTCAGTTGTACACAACTATACAACTGCACGATTAGGCGAAGAAATAGCAAAAGCACCTGGGTATAACATGTATGTAGGGTTTAACAAAGAAAGCTTAGGAACGTGGAATGAAGAAGACTCAAAGTTACTTATGTATTATAATGAGAAAGAAGGCTGGACTGCTAATGATGCTCAAGAACAGATGTTAGAGGATACAAAGGATAGATTGAAAAATGATAATATTGATTTTGCTAAATTATTTTTTGATAAATTCATTATTTTCTTAGGTCATGATAGGGCAGCAGTTTTATACGCGATCCCGGTATTAGACCATCAGATCCGATATATGATTATATGTGATATTTTTTATTGTTTCTTAATTGTTATTTCACTGTTAGGTGTATTTATTGCATTAAAAGATAAGAATAAATCAGCAGCGCTCTTTATTTGTCTTTATGCTATTGGTTTAACAATGGCGCAAATGCTGGTAGAAGTTGCAGGAAGATATCATTATTCTGTTACAATGTCTATGGTTATTTTAGCTGCTTTGGGTATGAATCATCTATACAAACATAGTAATGCCCGTTAGTATGACAGAATTAAATATATGTAAACGTCAAGTAACTCCAAAATATACACTAAAAGTTGATTTTGGAGTTATTTTTTGTTTACTTCACTTTTTTTAGCACTCTGCATTTAGTTGGGAAATCTGTTGACCATGGTATGAATAAAAACAAACTGCTTAATCATTTCATTCAAATCCTTCGCTGCTTTTGTAGGAATTTGATGCTTTGCATTATCAACGAATTTTAATTCATTACATGGCAACTTCCTATGCAGTAGTTTCGCGTGATCATAAAATGATTTATCTTTCTTACCATAAACCAACAAAACCGGAAGCTCAATGCTTCTAATCTGATTAGTACAGTTATAGTGCAAACTATAACGATAATACTGCTCGATATTTTGGGCATTTCCTTTTCGAGCTTCTTTAAACATCTTTCTGAACAATTTATACGTATTTGAATTGCCCCATGAAATAGACCATGCTAAAAATAAAACTGCGCCTGTTTTCGCAAGTTTCACGCCTAGTGAAATTTTATTCTTTAGGTATCCATCCCTTACTTCTGACATTCCTCCTATTAGAATACCCCCTAAGGCATATTCGGCATAAGTTAACAAAAATTCTAATGCAACAGAGCTTCCAGTCGAATATCCGCATATAAAGGCTTTTTTGACTTCCAAATGATCCAATAAACGTCTAATATCTTGGGTAATCAGCGGATAGGTTATCGGTTGTCTTGAATATTGACTCCTTCCATGTCCTCTAATATCAAAAGCAATCACTTTAAACTCTTTAGATAATTCCTCTATTTGGTACTCAAAATTCACACAAGTGAGTACAGGAGGATGAATAAAAACAATAGGAATTCCTTTTCCCTTAACGGTATAATACAGACTACTACCGTCCACATCCAACATTGGCATGTATTTAATCACCTCAATAATCTGAAATCATTCCTAACTCTTCTTTAAAGAAAAAAAGCAACTTTCAAAAAATGATGCATAATAAAAAATTGAATTATTATTAGATTATAAACATATTGGTATAAATGCTAACCATTTATACCATTGTTAAAAGGATCAGAAATAGAAACAAATTCAAAACCTAATCGGTCAGCTCCTTTGTTTAACATGGAAATCCTAATCATCCCTTAAGTCTCATCTGTCCTAGAATGATTTTAGGGCCAAGCAAGGTCTTTTTAACATGTTGATAAATAAATCGTCCTTTTTTAACATGATTATTAAAGCACTTCATTTCGTTTAATAAATAAACATTGTGTAAATGGATTTTAACCAAGATATCATTCTTCTTTATTTAGGTTCCATCAAAAAGAGTAACAGCTTTCCCTTTGTATCGAGTAAGCCTTACACGTAAAATATTGTCCTTGTGAGTTTTATTTATAAGTTAAGCGACTGAATTTATAATATATTGGATCGATAAAATTTAAAATCGTTAGTACATAGCTTTTCAACTTGCTTTCATTTTCACTTTTGAATATCTGTTACTATTATCTTGCATATTTTCAATAAAAAATATTTAGGAAATCTTAGGCTTTTTAGGAAAGAAAAATGAAGAGGGATTAGCATAAGTTGGCATCATAAATTTCTATAAAACAATGCAATATAAAGCATGTGAAATTGAACTTAGTGCTTCTTTTTCCTAACTTTTTTACAGGGGGTAAAAAATGAATATTCTTAACTTCTTGCTGTCATTATTCAATTCTGGAAGAAGAACTCAGCAAATGTTTAAATTGTTTAGAAATAGACGAAATAATAGAGGATGGATTTGGGTTTCTTTACTAGGATTAGGAACATTCTTTAGTGTAGTAGCAACACGTAATTCAAATATGATGAGACCTATCCAACGTATGTTCCAAGGTGTTCAAAATACAACAAGAACATTTATTCCATCCAAAGTAAACTTGGCAAATATGGAGTTTGCCGATGAAATTACACCTAACAACCAAAAGAAACAAGGGAATCAAAACCAATAACTATCGTGAATAATAAAAAACTCGTCTTTTAGTCGCGAGTTTTTTATTATTCTTAATGACTCTATAGCTGTATCGAAACAGTTTTTCCCATTTTAATTGTGCAACTTCCCTTCGTATTTAATAATCCTCTAACATGGCTTATTCTGTACGATTCGTTTAGTATTTTTTAAATCTTAGTCAATGTATTTATAAAAATAACCAATATTTAGAAAACATATTTTGGTAGAAAATAGCTATTCTAAGTAGTGAATTCATACTTATAAGGAGGTATTTAATTATGACAGTAATTACTAAGCTTAAACAAACTATTTCCGGATTAAAAAGTGCTCAAGCAAGTTTAGAAGGATTTGTTCTTGATACTGACAATCAGCAAGCAAAACAACTGTATCAAAATGCAGCTCAGCAAACACAGACAATTATTGATTCTTTAGACCCACGCATTCAAGAAGTTCAACAAGAAGAACCCCAGTATAATCAATAAAATGGGGTGATTACTAGACTTTTGGCATAAGCAGCATCATGGTTGGATTTATATATCTAGAAAGTATTTATACTTTTTAGGTTAACTGAAAAGAGATGATTCAATGTCATTCTTTTTCTTCAGGTAATAAACCGAGAAACAACAAATTTTCCGTATTTTATAAAACAGTAAGCGAGCTCCAATTTCTTTTTGTTAGCTATTATTAACATTAAAAAAACAACTTTTTTCATATTTAGAGGTAGTACCAGCGTTCCTACAACTGGAGGCACAGTGGCATTTCCAATAGGCAAGATCCTACTTTGCTTCTTCATATTCCTTCATTATTTTATAAAACGTGTTTTTCTTTAGTTCTAACATTTCCATAAACATAACAGCTGTTACTTCTCCACTCTTCCATTTGGAATGAGTTTCTTCCATTTGGAATGAGTTTCTTCTATCAAATAATTGCATGATTGTTGGTACTTACGATCTGTTGGTTAATCCATATATCTAGCAACTAATCCTTGTGCGTGATATTTACTTCTTCCTCTTTAGGAATAGATTAAAAACCTACGTTAATAGCTATGTCGCGATACTTATATTTTAAGCTAATGACATAGTCCAGGATTAAAAGATATGGAGCGTTGAGACTATCATGATCAACGCTTTATAAATGATTGGTCATGAACCTCAATTTAAACATTTCTATATTAATTCGGACATACTTGGGTGTTTTCAAAAAGGAGGTATTCATTTTGAGTACAGTAGAAAATACACTATCTATTTTTGCTTTAGGTGGCGTTAATGAAATAGGAAAAAACATGTATGTAATACAATATTCAGATGACATTGTGATCATTGATTGTGGTTCTAAATTTCCAGATGAAAGTTTATTAGGAATAGATTTGATTATACCTGATATTACATATTTGCAAGAAAATAAGAATAAAATTTGTGGTTTAGTTGTTACACATGGACATGAGGATCATATTGGAGGTATTCCTTATTTTTTAAAACAACTGAATGTACCAATTTATGCAACGAAATTAACTCTAGGATTAATAGAAATTAAATTAAAAGAACATGGGCTTCAAAATCAAACACAGTTGTTTGTTATTGATTCTGATTCGTTAATTGATTTCGGAAAGATAAATCTAACCTTTTTTAAAACCAATCATAGTATTCCTGATTGCCTCGGGATTGCTTTTCATACCCCAGAAGGTACAGTAGTTCATACAGGCGATTTCAAGTTTGATTTGACGCCCGTAAATAATCAATATCCAGACATTCATAAAATGGCCAATATTGGAAGCAAAGGTGTTTTAGCTCTACTCTCTGAAAGCACAAATGCCGAACGGCCTGGATTTACCCCATCGGAACGATCAGTAGGTGAACGGATTGAAGAAGCATTTATCAAGGCTCGTAGAAAAGTTATTATCTCTACTTTTGCTTCTAACGTGAATCGTGTACAACAAATCGTAGATGCCGCTTTAAAAACAGATAGAAAGCTTGCTTTGCTTGGGAGAAGCATGGTAAATGTAGTTTCTGTTGCTTTAGAACAAGGATATTTGAATATTCCTGAAGGAATGTTAATTGAAGCAAGTGAAATCAACCGAATGGATCCCCAAAAAATAGCTATCCTTTGCACTGGTAGTCAAGGTGAACCTATGGCTGCTCTGTCTCGATTAGCCAGTGGAAACTATCGACAAGTTGATATCTTACCTGATGATACTGTTATTTTATCTGCAACTCCCATACCAGGAAATGAGCGTAATGTTTCACGTATTATAGATAACTTATTTCTATTGGGAGCCAATGTTATTTATGGATCAGGAAGTTCAACAGGAATGCATGTTTCTGGACATGCCTATCAAGAGGAATTAAAATTAATGCTTACTTTAATAAAACCCCAATATTTTATTCCTATCCATGGCGAATTTAGAATGTTACATCATCACAGTCAACTAGCAGAGTCCGTTGGTGTTAAAAAAGAGAATATCTATGTTATTGGTAATGGTGATGTTGTCGATATAAAAAATCAGATTGCCAATCAATCTAGACGTATACCTGCCGGGAATGTATATGTAGATGGATTAGGTATTGGAGACGTTGGAAATGCTTTATTACGAGATCGCAAACAACTTTCTGAAGATGGTATGCTTGTGATAGTTATCACTCTTAGTAAAACAGAAGCGAGAATAATTTCTGGACCAGACACGGTTTCTCGTGGATTTGTATATGTTCGTGATTCAGAGGATTTCCTAAAGAAAATTAACCGACTAGTTGTGGAAACTATTAACAATTTACAAAAATTAAATATTAATCAATGGAATGTTCTGAAAAGAGAATTAAGAGAAACACTTGGCCATTTTATATACTCACATACAAAAAGAAAACCAATGATTCTCCCCATAATAATTGAAGTCTAAAGTGCTTATTTTTTGTACTAATTAAGTTTACAGCTTTATCAGGTAGGATCTAAATAAAGTATACTTTTAAAATTTGCAACTTGGGTGTTTTTGTCTATCCCCCGAAAAGGGGGAATAGACTTTATTTTTTATAAAAATTATATGCTATGTCAAAAAGTACACTTTATGAAAGATTTGAAAATTTTTGTTTTTTATTTAAAATACAACTTAATCCTATTTAAATGTGTCAATAAAATTGTATACATTTTTTAAAAAACTTCTTTCACATTTAGAGGTAGTACCAGCGTTCCTACAACTGGGGGCAAAGTAGCACTTCCAATAGGTGAGATGCTACTTTGCTTCTTCATATTCCTTCATTATTTTATAAAACGTGTTTTTCTTTAGTTCTAACATTTCCATGAACATAACAGCTGTTATTTCTCCACTCTTCCATTTGGAATGAGTTTCTTCTATATATATTTACATGATTTTCGTTAGCGGAAGTTAATTTCATTTTTAGCTTTCTGAATAATATCTGTTATAAATGGCGCTTTTTCATTTGTGTATGCGACTCTATCATGATGATGTTTTTCAGCTAATTTTTGTTTTAATTGATAATACTGTTGGAGTGTATCAGGATGGTTTTTCAGATAATCTCTAAATAAGATATTACTGTTCCATTCTTCACTCCCTAGTTCATAAACATGCAAATGATGTGTTCCCGCTCTCCATAATCCCTTTCTAAAAAACCTTCTGTTTGGAAACTCTTTATGAAATACATATTCATATGCAATCTTTTTTAAAGGTTCAATAAACTCATCTACTTCTTTTAAATTATGAACTCCAATCATAATATCTAATATTGGTTTAGCTCCTAATCCTTCAACAGATGTACTTCCAATATGTTCAATTGTAATAGCTTTATCTCCCATTATACCTTTTAGAAGCCTTTGTTCTTCTTTAAATTGTAGTGCCCAATCCGGTGTAAACTCCTCAATAACAACTGGTCTTTCCATATTCCTAATCCCCCTTATGTATTTTGCGCTTGAACATAATATCAAATTTAGATGAGCAAAGCTACTTCAAATCAATAGAATTTTCTTTATGGGGAGATTTTGATTCCTTAGGTTGATGGGCATGTGTATTTATCCCCATTACAAATAAAATATAATCACGTTCATTCTTTTCTTTTAAATATTCTTTAATGTATTGTATTTGCTCTGGATCACGTATTGGTTGAACAAAATTCATTGATCATCCCCTCTGTAGTGCTCTTCTATCTCATATACTTCTAATCTAAGAGCAAACGCTAGTTTATAAAAAGCATTAGATTTATTTCGTCTGTATGTACGTTCACTCATACCAATCTCGTTATAAACCATGTAATCAAAGACTTCTTCATCTTCTAAATATCGCTTTACAATGATGTCTCTTTGATTCTTACTAAAGCGACTTAATGCCTTATCAATTTGAAAAGATAAGCGTTGCAATTTCACTTCTCTTTCACTCATTGCAATATTCGTTAAAGCAACATCTTCAGTTGGCTTGCCTATTATGTTTGTTGGACCGTGATATCTTACCTCACTAGAGGCTGTGACCTTCATCTCGTTTCTAATCATCCCCAATTGTCTGTAAATACGAACATTTTCTAAAATCTCTTCTAAACGAAGCTGTGTTGCTTTTCGATCAATTTTAGGTAAGAAAGTTAATTGCATCATATATATAAACACCCCTTATCTATTTTGTTAATAAAAAACCAAAAAGCGGACACCAAACTACAGAGCAATATCACTAATGCTCTTTATAGTTTGATGTCCGCTGGTTCTTCCAGTAGGACTAAATGTGTAATTGGTATTATTATATCATTTTCTCTTATTTTAGTAACTTTCTTATTAGAAAAGGATTATTTTATTAAAAAGCTCTATTAAACTAATCTATTAATCGTTTCCTTCCAATTCCTCACTCTCTTCACGTATCTGCCCAATTAATGAAATTACAGAACCTACAGCTTGGATCCAACTTCCTACAACATCTATTCTCTGTCCTTCTTCATTTTCATTAGTTTCGCTGTTTACTTGAGTGTCTGTATCTTTCCCCACACCATTTACTTTACCTTCTTTATTGTACTGTTCTTCATCTCTGTTACTTTTTAATTCGTAAATACCTCCTATTGCCTGTAATGAATTCCCTATAGATTGTAATAAGTTTCCTATAATGTTTAAGGATTCATCGTTATCCGAAGTATCATTAAATTCATCTGCTAAAGCTGTAAGTCCGCCTAAAGCCTGTGTCCAATTCCCAGCAATCACTAATTTAATTTGTGTTTCTTCTTTAAAATCAATAACCAATCCAGATATTACAGTTACATTACCAAGTGATTGAATTTCATTCCCAATCTTTTCAAGAGATATTTCCCCTTGACCATCGGCCTCTAAAGCATTACCAACGGCTTGTAATACGTTTCCATATACATTCAAATCTTTTCTTACATTACCGCTTATAAAATGAAAAGGCGTGCTTCCAATAGCGGAAGTAATTGTGCCTATCGCTGCTACCAATGCACCAAATATCTCTTTAAGTTGGTTCTCCATTTATAACCTATCCCAGCATTAAGTAATTACTATAATCCTATTCAATTATCCCTCTCCCTGTTAATAATTTGAAATGCCACTCAGTCTGACAACGTATAATAGCGAATCATTTTAGGAAGTACACCCATATGATATTCATACTAATGAATCTCCATTATAAACCGTATATTCCTTTGAACTTGTTAAAATTACTCACTATTCATCACTACTCTCTTCACATAACGTGAAATGTTCAAAAATCTCATATTGATCAACGAAACATTTTGGGCAGATATACATTTGTATCACCACCTTCTTCTTAATTAAAGTGTTTATTAAGTTTTATTCCCGCATATGTCTCCCGATTCCGTTTATACTACAACTGTAACTAGCCGTTACAAATGATTACTTGTAAACGCTAGTTTCTTTTGTACAACAAACAGTTAGCTAATTAATCTAACTGCTTTGTTGTGCAAAATGAAGTGTTTATTAAGTTCCCTTTCCCGCATAGCATTTCCAAGTCCGTTTATACTATAGCTGTAACTTCAAGTTACATATCATTACTTGTAGGGCCTAATTTCTTTTGTACAACAAGTAGTTAGCTAATTGAGCTAGCTGCTTTGTTTTTTAACCATTTTTATTGGAATACAATTTATATGCATAATTTCTGAAGTGAAATCCATACTATATTTAGGTCTTAGGTATTAACATCTAAAACCCTTATTTCAGCCTTAGACCTATTAAAGCACTCCCCAGTCTTTACTGGGGCAAAGCAGTTAGCTTTTGTTAGCTGCTCTTTTTATTTCACTGTCACCCATTAGATAAACGTTCATATATTATTTTGTGCCACCCTTTCTACTAGGTGATTTCGTCATTTTATTTCCGCATAACCTTCATGAAAGAGCACTGTTCGAAGGTGCTCTTTTTATTCATCCGAATAATCCTCACAATTCTGTACATACTATCCGTAAGCTGCTTTCTTAACAGTGTTTGCAGCCTGGAACCTTTTTTTGATAATGGAGCAGTTAGCTTTTACTAGCTGCTCTTTTGTTTTCACCATTTAAGCAGGGTTTGAATATATTAAATTCTACCTTTCTTTATAACGTGAGCTGGCTACTTACGCTATTTTTACAAAGGGCACTAATTGATAGTGCTCTTTTTACTTTTTCTACAAAATGAAATTTTTATTAGATTCCTTTTTATCCCCGTATAACATTTCCAATTACGTTTATACTATAGCTGTAACTTCAAGTTACATATCTGTACTTGTAAGGCCTAATTTCTTTTGTACAACAAGTGGTTAGCTAATTAAGCTGACTGCTTTGTTTTATCAAATAAAGGTTTGGTCGAGGAGCACCTTTTAAGTTTTCTCTTTTTAAATTCCACTTTAATCTGTTCACGATTTTCTGAGGTGGACATATAATTAACAAGACAAGACATAGTTTATATATAGTGGTGCACAAAAAAATTTGTGCACTATTTTTGTCTCCATAACCTATTGATCGTTGCGATAGGTAAGACTTTGAAGTTATCTCCATCTTTTCCCCCGCTTAACACTGTACGTGCGATTTTCATCGCATACAGCGCCCCATCTTATTCTTCTATACTAAAGCAACTAGATTACAAACAATGTTGTACTCACCAACGTATTAATTCCCCTTTCTTACGAAAGGTCACATCATCTTACTCGATCCTGTGAGTTACATCTAATTGATTTAGTTTTCAAAGAATAAGACTAGAGACTATCCCTCCACATTTATTACATGCTTCTTCGGTACTATGTCCCCACCTTCACAAGAATGAAGCAATTTCGGTTCGTTAGAACCTTATATGCACCTGTCTGCTAGTAGGCGTTGATGACAGTTTCTTGCTTACCACGTTCCGATTGACTTAGCTATTCATATATCCTTAGGCGCTTGCTGTAAGCCTGTTATCTTTACACCCTCATCGTTAGATGTCCCGAATTTCATACTATTTACTCTTACTTTTCGGTAGATAACGTCGTCATTAACGACATACATATTTCTAATGTATTAAACGTTTAGACCCGTACATTCGCAAGTTCGTCAGCCCGTTTGGACATTCTCACCATAGATAGTTTGTAGCACCCCGACCTATCCATTACCATATGATTTATCACTTAGGTTTTGTTCAGCCGACTTCACCTAGCTTCATACAATTTGTGACTACTATCACGCCTTGCATGTAGGAGTATTAGATAAGTAGTTTCAGCTCAACCTGACGGCTTTCATTCCTACTTTCAGTCAATCAGTTGTTGTTATCGAAATTGATAACCCTCCTATTTCGTGTTTACGCACTTATAAGGAAACGTGTCGCGCAAATAGCGTATTTATTAAAAAACTTTCACATTTAAACTAGACAAGCATATGTTATTGTATGGAGACTCTCCAATCATAAGATTCTTACCTTTCTTATCTAAGAGCACGCTTATTTGTGTGCTCTTTTGTATTTGCTATGAAATAACGATTTTGTTTGAAAGGTGTATATTTTTACACGCGATTCATATACTTTAAATAACCTGTTATGTCTTAAACTAATATTTTAGTGTCATTCCACTTTTTTTGAGACAACAAGCCCTCCGGTTGTTGTCTTTTTTCTTTTCTCTATTCAAATAAGGATTTTTTCTGTTTTTTATTTAAAACATATAAATAAAAATGGTGGTAAGTAATTATCTTGATTATTGAATAATTCTTATTCAGGCACCTAAACGAATTAATAAAAAAACAATATGTAAATCGAAGTATTACATATAAAGGAATTTCTACAGAGAGGAGACAGTATGATGTCAAAGATCATACCTGTAGTTTTATTAGTAAGCCTATTAATCGGCTGTAGTTCCGTTAATGATTCATCACCGACTAAGAACAAAAAAACACAAAATCAGTTACAAGGAACAAAAAATAAAGGTGAACATTTTAAAGGCGATACTCTAGAAACAACAGCTAATATAGAAACTCTTCCTTCTTTTTTATCGTCAACCACAAATGGACAAGTCTCTCAAATTTATGGAATGGTAGGAAAAGACACCGAACTCTTACAATGGATTCCTTGTTACTGTGGGTGTGACGAAAACTCCGACCATAAAAGCAATAAAGATTGTTTTATCCGTGAAATTAAAGAGAGCGGTGAAGTTACATGGGAATCGCATGCAATGAGTCAAGCTGCTTGTGTAGATATTGCATTCCAAGCCGTTTTAATGAAACAAAATGGAGCCTCTACTTTAGAAATTCGTGAATATATCGACAAACAATATAAGAAAGAAGGTATAAACGTTACTCCAACACCGATACCGAACTCTTAATTAAACAATCGTAGAAAAAGCATGACATAAATTTGTCATGCTTTTTCTTTTCTATAAATATTTTTTTCAAACCTAACCTGTTACAGAATCTTTTACTCGGGAAAGAACTTTTTTATTTAGTAAAGGACTTTTTTATTCAGTAAAGAACTTTTTTATTTGTTGACACTCTCACTTCTCAAACACAAAATTGATTTTATTCTCTTTCCACTCTAATTTCGCATCAAAAGTTTTATCATTCTTCTTAAAGCCTTTAATTAAATCTGTTTGTTCACCTTTTAATAACTTAGTCATATTCTTTTGTGATATTGTTTTCCCTAATATTTTTTTTGAAATCGTGAAATCACATTGTGTTGTATTATAGTTCGAGCACCCATAAAAAGTTGATTTATCGATTATATCACCATCACATTTTTTACATTTCCCTACTTTTTTACCTGTTGTAAACTTCGATTCTTTACGTTCAATCGATTCAACATGTAATCCAGTAAAGTCCCACTTCTCAGACATTTCAATCGCATCTTCAATAATTTTCGCTGATAGCTTTTTCGTTTGTTCCATAAAGGTTGCTGGAGAAGCTATGCCTTCCCCAATTTCAGCAAGACGCTGCTCCCACTTCGCAGTCATTTCTGGAGAAGCTAAAATTTTATCACCAATTGCGGTAATTAATACTTTTCCTTTATCTGTTGCATACACTTGATTTTTCTTCACATCAATATACTTACGATCTTTCAGCATTGTAATGATGCCTGCACGGGTTGCCTCTGTCCCTAACCCTTCTGTCTTTTTTAATACTTTCTCTAGCTCTTCATTTTCTAAATATTTCCCAGCTGTCTTCATTAGCGTAATAAGCTGCCCTTCTGTATAACGCTTTGGTGGCTGTGTTTTTCCTTCTTTCACTTTCACCGTTACAACTTTCCCTTGTTCGCCTTCTACTACGATTGGAAGAATGGTTTCATCTTCTTTATCATCTTGGAAAATAACTTTGCGCCATCCTTCTTGAATTTGCTGTTTCCCTTTTGAAATAAATTCAGCACGGCTATCAACAAGTGTTGTAATTGTTGTATAGTCAAAGATCGCAACTTCATAATGAGCCGCAATGAGACGCCTTACAATCATATCGTAAATTTTCTTTTCATCGCCAGATAGTTTATTTGGATTTGTCGCTTGTTCTGTTGGAATAATTGCATAGTGATCTGTAACCTTTTTCTCATTCACATATCGCTTATTATTCATAATGGACTCAATCGGCGCTGGTAATAGGTCTTTATATTCCTCAAACTGGCTTAATTTTTGTAAGATGTCAGGGAACGTTGCTGCTTCTCCTTGTGTTACATAGTTAGAATCCGAACGTGGGTAAGACACAATACCTTTTTGATACAATGCTTGTGTAATATCAAGAGTCTTTTTTGGTGAAAACTTAAATGCTTTATTCGCTGTTGCTTGCAGTGATGATAAGTTAAATAAAAACGGTGGTTGAAACTCCTTCCGCTCCGTTTTCATTTCTTTTACTTCAGCCGGTTTATTTTGGCAAAATGCTGCAATTTTATTTGCCATATCAGGGTCTTTTAAACGGGACTCATTATCTTTCTCCCATTTCCCTTCATATTTCTTTCCTTCTATATTAAAAGTTGCAAACACTTCCCAAAACGGCTCTGATTTAAAGTTTTCTATTTCTTTTTCACGTTTCACAATTAAAGCTAATGTCGGCGTCTGTACACGACCAGCCGAAAACACATCATTCATTCCTTTTTTCTTTAGCAAAATACTAAAGACACGCGATGCATTCATCCCAACCACCCAGTCGGCACATGATCGTGTGTATGCTTCATAGTACGTATTGATTGTATCTGCTTCATCAAGTAAATTTTTAAATCCTTGGTAAATCGCTTGCTTCGTTAAGGAGGAGATCCATAGACGTTTCATCGGTTTTTGCACGTTACAAAGATTGATAATATTTCGTACAATTAATTCCCCTTCACGCCCCGCATCGCCTGCATGAATAATTCCCGTCACTTGCGGATTATGTAACAGCTGTTTCACAACATTAAATTGCTTATACTTTGATTTTGTAACTTCAAATTGAAAACGTTCCGGAATCATTGGTAATGTATCGAGTGACCACTTTTTCCACTCAGCGTGATAATGTTCCGGATTACATAACTGCGTCAAATGACCAATTGCCCATGTACAATAAGCTCCATTTGGAAATAACTCATTTGCTTCTACTTCTAAATAGCCGTCTTTTCGGCGATATTTAAATTGAGAAACAAGGGCCAAACCTTGATCTGGTTTCTCGGCTATGATTAATTTCATTTTATAACTCCCTATCTAAATTCCAATGCTACTTTCATTTTATCTCTGTTTTATAAGTGATGAAAAATATCTATCATTTTTATCATTCACAATTTATCCTATATTTTTTAGACCTATAATATTATACGCTTAACCTTCACACCTTCACAATAGGAGACTATATAAACAATAGATTTAATAAAGATATGGAATTCATATAGGATGCGGGAGATCCAAAGAAAAACCATGCAAATAAACCATCTTTTGCGGAGAACCCGTTCCTTTTCCCTTAGATATAAGAACATCCCTTTAGATATTCGAACCTAAAGGGATGAAACCATGCAACTTTTTTACAAACACCGGAGCTTTATTTTAAGCATATTAACTTTATTTTAACTCTACACTAAAATTTGTTTTTGCATGCCCCCTATTTATATATATTTTTCCTTAAAAACAAAAAAATAGTGTATATCGTTGATCATTGTTTTGAATAGGGACTCCAATACTGTTCAATACCATATTATCAAAAAAGCTAGTAGCAAATAAACGATTGGGATATGTTGCAATCCCATTGTATAGATTGCCATGTAGTACATTCTCAATCATCTCTTCACTAATATTGATTTTTTTAAAAGCATCACCCTACCGTTTCCCTTGTTTTTATCCTCTATTTTGTTTGTATTTATTGGCTAAATATCTAGCATAGTGAATCGTGTTTCTAACTACATCTAATTCAAGATTAAATATACTAGGTGCACCTGGTCTCCAATTCACTTCAAACAGCCACAATTTTTGGTCCGCATCAATTCCAACATCAATTCCTAATTCATCAAATGATACACTGTCATATAAAGAATCAAAATGGTTAACAAAGCTTACTGCAAACCGCTCCAAATACCTTTGAATATTGTACCAGTTGTCATCAAACTCTGTTTTTAAAAAAATTTCTAGATACGTGCTATAACCACCACTACCCATATTTGATACAATGCTTCCCAATGGACCTATCCTTGGAAAAATTGAAGTAATGACCCATTTTCCTTCTCCGTTTCTTTGAACATGCAGCCTGAAATCATAAACATGACCAGTTTTCATTTGACATGAAATAAATTGTTGAACTAGGTAATCTTGTTCTTGTATTTTATGAGATATAAAGTCTAACAATTGTTTTTCATTAATAGATGAGACTTGCCCTGCCTCATTCATTTTGTAATGCTCTACCCCATATTTTTCAATAAAAACGATGCCCCCACCTTGATGCCCAGACATCGGTTTGATAATAACTTTTTTATAGCGCTTAATCATGTCAAAAAACTTGCTAGCATCAGTTAATTCATAAAAAGGAATAAGATATTGTTCAAACTCTTTTGCTTTTTTAATTCTGTTATATACACTTAATTTATCTCCAATCGAATGACTTGTGAATGGAATCCTATCGTATAGATAATCAAAGATTTTCTCAGTTTTATCACTAACAGGAGCGCTTGCATTATAAATGACATCGGGAAAAGAAAATTCTTTTTCAATCCACTCGCCGTTTTCATAGATTTTTCCTAAAATCGTTTGATTTTCTATTTTTACTTTCCCTGGGGTAAAGTAAAAGAAGTTGACACCTTCAGCTTTTGCTACAGCGGCACAAGCATATGCTCTTCTTACGTTTCTTGGATCTTCTCGATGATGCAGCATACCAATTATAGTCATATTGGTTCCCTTCCCCTCTTTCTAAAGTTCTTTTTCAACATACAGATCAAATTCAACTTATATATATTCATATCATTTCCACATTTAACCAATTTTCAAAAGATTAAGAACAACCTTTGTCCCATTTTTATATTCTATTTATATAGATAACAGAGCTTATTTTATAAAAACAAGTAAAGATAGGGTGGGGTAAGATTATGAATACTATTGTTTTTATTGAAACAAATAAATCTGGATCGAGTAGGGAAGCAATTAAAGCAGCAGAGAAACTTAATTTCTTTACGGTTTTGTTAACAGACCAAAAAAGATTTCTTGAAGAACGAAGTGAATTTCCGGATGTACATCAGATGATATTTACCGATATAAATGATTATGATAATTTAATTACAGTAATCCACAATCTAAAAAAAACAGGGAAAAATATAAAAGGAATTTTTAGTTTTATTGATTATTTTGTTTATGTCGCTGCATGTTTGTCTGAGAAGTTCTGTAAAAGTATGGTATCTACTGACGCAATTTATCATATGGAAAATAAAATATTGACCCGTAACGTGCTTAAGAATTTACCGATTTCACTCAATTATTTAATTTACAAACCAATAAAATCCTTATCATCTTTTCTTAAAACTGTAGAGATGAAATTTCCTCTTGTCGTTAAATCCCCTGAATCAGCAGGATCAAAAGATGTATTGTTGGCAAAGGATAGAGATCAATTAATTTCATCTATGCAAACCCTTTTAAAAAAACGACCTAATGAAGAAATTCTACTTGAAGAATATGTAGATGGACCTCAGTACTTAGTTGAAGTTTTAGTTCACAATAAAAAGGTTCATATTATTGCAGTGATTGAACAAGAAATTACATTTTTTGAACGTTTTATCGTCACTGGTTATTCTTTGTTAGGACAATTAGACACTAAACTACATTATAGTCTTCTTAACGCTATTCATTCTGTTGTACATGCTTTTGATATAAAAAATGGTGCTTGTCACCTGGAGCTCCGCAGAGTAAATGGTATTTGGAAGTTAATTGAGATAAACCCAAGGATATCAGGCGGAGCTATGAATCGTATGATTGAAGTTGGACATGGAATCAACTTAGTACAGGAAACGATTCAGTTAATGTTAGGAAATAAACCTTCACTGAATAAAAAACATTATAAATATGTGTATACGCACTACTTAACAGTCGCTTATAGAGGGAAATTAATTCGAGTTACAGGAAAAAAGCGTAGCTCTAAATATCCTGGTGTAGAAGAAGTATATATAAAACCTAAAAAGGGAAGTATCCTAAAACCTCCTAAATCAATGGGGGATCGGTGCGGCTACGTTTTAGCAGCATCATTTTCTAAACAAGAAGCTAAAAGAATAGCTTTAGAAGCAGCTAAAGAAATTTCTTTTGACATTGAACCAATGAATACAACAGCATAGATTATACTGCATTCAAACGATACTCAAAAAAAAAAAAACGAAACCCTTATATATTATAGTGTTTCGTTTTTTTTATCGTATTTGTTATGACGTTGTTTCTTAAAACTATAAACTAATGATTATTTTTTTACCTCCTTAAACAAAAAGCTGGTCCTCAAAATTTGAAGACCAGCTTTTTTAACTCGCTTTAAAACCACCACCTAATACATCACGCACATCGTGAATGACAACGAATGCATTTTCATCTTTTTGACTCACGACTTTCTTTAATTGAATGAGCTCTTGTTTATTGATGACAACATATAATACTTCTTTGTTATTTCCTGTGTAACCACCTTTCCCATCTAGTACTGTTACACCTCGTGTCATACTCTTCATAATGGATTCTCTGATCATGTCTGGATAGTTTGAAATAATTGTTACAGCAGTCTTTGTATTCAATCCTTCTACAATAAAATCAATAACCTTTGCACCGATAAATACCGCTACCAGCGTATACATCGCTTTTTCCTGCCCAATAATAAATACTGAACCTGCAATAACGACGATATCAATAATTAATACACCTTTTCCAACACTCCAACCTAAATATTGGTTTGCTAATTGTGCTATGATTGCAGATCCACCTGATGTACCACCTGCACGGAACATAAATCCTAAACCAACACCAACGAAAACACCCGCAAATAGAGCTGCTAACAATGTATCATGATTTACCGGAGTCGCTATATCTTCTGTGATATATAAAAAGAAAGATGAAGAGACAATACCAAGTATTGTATACACCATTGTCTTTCTATCAAAAAACTTATACCCAATTGCAAGTAATACTGCATTTATTAAAAGGTTTACAGTACCTGGTGACCATTCAAACAAATAATATGTAATAACTGTAAGCCCAATAACTCCACCTTCAGATAACCGATTTGGAATAGCAAAAAAGTTAATCCCAATCGCAAACAATAATGATCCTATTACGACAAGCGCTACTTCTTTCACTCTTTCATTTATTACTCTTTCATTCATTACTTTTCCCCCAATATATAGTTTCCAGCCTACTTTCAGATCAGAGAATCAAGCGAATTCTTTCCATTTCTCTGCATGCTTTTCTATCATTTCAATTAATTTCTTCATTGCAGGAGTTAACCATTTGCTTTTATGATATGCCAATTCCGTTGTAACGAAATCTTTACTATACGTCCATGGTAGTACACTTAGCTTGCCTTGCTCGATTTCTTCCTTTACCGTTATAAACGGTAAATAAGATATCCCTAGCCCACACATAACGGTTTGCTTAATCGCTTCAATACTCCAAAAATGAATATGAGAACAATTAATACCATCTTCTTTAATCCGTCTTTCTAACAAATCTCGGTAACTCCCTGGCTCTGTAAGCAACAACATTTCTCCCTCTAAATCAGCAGGACTAACGCTCACCTTTTTTGTTAGTGGATGTTTGGGCGGAGCAATAAGCACAATCTTCTCTTGAACAAGAGAATGAGTAACAATGTCTGTACCTAGTTGCTCCGGATGTGTAAATAAAGCGAAATCAAATTTTCCTGATTTTAGCTCATTGTGCAATTCTTGACTCTCTGATGGTTGTAAAATGATATGTACTTGCGGATACTTCCTTTTAAATTCATATAAAACAGCAGGTAATCGATAAATCATTAAAGACTCATTCGCTCCAATGCGTATTGTCCCTGAAAATTTCCCGTTCATTTGAGATGATTCCAATGCTTCATTTGATAATTCCAATATTTTATGCGCATAAGAAAGCATATGCTCCCCTACATCAGTTAAAATTACCTTTTTTCCAAGACGATCAAATAATGGATTTCCAATCTCTTCTTCTAATGATCGAATATGATTAGTAATTGTCGATTGCGTATACCCAAGTTGTTCTCCAGCCCGTGTAAAGCCACCGCTTTCCGCTACAATAATAAAAGTTTTCAAATGGCGCAGCTCCATACTTACTCCTCCTGTTGTACGATCATTCTTTTGTTTTATATAAAGCTAAAATATAATTTTCGGATGTTTTTCTTGTTATAACCATATCTTCATAATAATGAAAAAGTTAATATGTAGGTTACATAGTTTTCTCTTACGCAGAAATGCAGTCCATTGTTCACCGAGACACCAATAAAAATAATCATTCTCATGAAATTAGTTGGTTTTAGTAACAATCTCATATATTTTCTATTCTGCGAGCTTGAGCGATTCCCTAAAAAATCATTGATTAACTATCTAAACGACTTATTAAATCGAACGATTTATGCACAAATAGCATTCCGAAAAGAAGGACAATTAAATAGCTGTTCCTGTGCACTCACCTAATCGCTATTATATATTTAGAATGCAAATAAATAAAATGAATTATTTTAATAGAAATCATTTATAAAAATGATGGATAAACCTAATGTAATCTAGTTAGACACCTTTTTTAAAAAAGGAGTGTCTTTTTCATTTACAACTATTGACATAATCAAAAAGAAATATCAAAATCATTATAAATTAGTGAGTTACTAATTTATAGTTAAAAGAGGTGAACAAAATGAAAAATATATTATTTCGCATTAATGAATTAGCAAAAAAAGAAAAAGCTTCCGGACTAAAAAACTGAAAACCAGGAACAACAAATGTTAAGACAACACTATATGACAGAATTTCGCGGAAGTTTAGATTCCATTTTATTAAATACAACGATTGTAGATCCTAACGGGGAGAACGTTACTCCACTTGCTTTACAGCATGCACAAAATCGTATGAACCTTACAAATTGAGATCCAAAATCGATTCAAACGACCAATTTTACAAAATAATATCAACGTAAAAAGAGCCAAATTTCTATATCGAGAAATTCCGGCTCTTTTTGACATAGTTTTATGTCTACTACATTGTAATTCAAACACCATATCAATCCGCATATTTTTGTTTCACCTGTTGATATTTTTCCCATGTATCGATATCAAAAAATATTTTGTCATTTTGAGACAACAATGAAATTCCATTTATCGTAGGCTTCATAAAAATTGCACGTGCTCCTTCATCCCCTTTCAACGCTTTAAAAAACGGAAACACTTTCTTTGTAAATAAAACAGGAGGTTGCCTTACTCCCCTATAACTCGCTGCTACAAAATGAATGTTTTTATTTTGTTCATAGCAATCCATTATCTTATTAATAAATTCAGCTGTAACGAATGGTTGATCCGCCAAAAGAACAACCACTGCATCTACATTTATTTTTTTCGCCATTTTAACACCACACTGAAGAGAATATGACTGTCCCTTATCAGCGTTTGGACAAGAAAGAATATACACATTTTCACGGCACATCCTCTTTAATATCCACGTGGGGTCATTTGTAACAACAATAATATGAGAGAGCCTTGAAGAAAATGCCGCTTGTAACGCTATGTTTCCAAGTGGTTTCCCCTGTAATGGTAAGTATAATTTATTTATTCCTGGCCCCATCCTTCGACTGTTTCCAGCAGCTAAATATATCCCTGCAATCTTTATTTTACTTCCCCCTTAATTCTTGGATGATTTCAGCTATGATACTAATCGCTATTTCAGTTGGCCCTTTTCCACCAATTGCAAGCCCTACCGGAGAATGAATATTTTTTGGTATCGCCTTTCCTTCTAATAGACGAGCAGTGCGGTGACGTGGACCTAAAATACCAATATAGCGAACACATTGTTTCAATAAAAGTTCAACCAATTGCTGATCGCGTTGAAAATGGTGAGTCATAATCACAACAAAATCTTCTTCTCTTAATAGAAGTCGTGGTACAATCTCTTTCGGAAACCCATTCATACAAACATCTGCACTCGGAAAATGTAAAGAATTACATAACGATTCACGCCAATCACAAACTGTTACAAAAAAGTTTACTTCTTTTGCAAACCGAACAAGAGGTTTCGCATCCTCCCCCGCTCCAAAAATAAAGAGTCGTGGCTTTGGTACAAAGTGTTGATAAAACCATTTACCGTATAAACCATGTAAGGAATGAGTTGAAAATAAAGCTTCTTCATTCCCAAACGTGTCACCATTCTCACTTACAAACAAAGTCTGTAATGAAGAAAGGTTCTTTATCATTCGAACTGAAATACCCTTCTTAAGATATTCATATAGTGTTTGCAAAAAAGCTTTGTACTCCTCATCTATATGCTCAACTAATATACGAATGATACCGTTACATCCCATTCCCCAAGATAAATCATCTTCTGCTTTTGTATTAAACTGATGGATAGACCAAGTTTGATTCTCTATTACTTCAGCTGCATAAACAGAAACCTCTTCTTCTAAACAACCTGCACTTAACATTCCGACCTTCGTTCCATCTTCACCAAAAAGCATGATTGTTCCTTCTTTACAATATGCAGATCCTTCTACGTGAATAATCGTCGCTAAAGCACATCGTTGTTCACAAGATAGTAGTGCTTCTAGTACAGTATGAACAGAAGTCATCATTGATGCTCCCGTTGTTTTTGTAAGACAGATTTCACAGCTTCTTCAATCTCTTGGTAACTTGTACACCGGCAAATATTAGAACTTAGCCATTCTTCAATAACTGTATCATCCACATCTATTTTTTGTGTCACGAGCGCATGGCAATTCATGATAAACCCAGACGTACAATACCCACATTGAAAAGCCCATTTATCTTCAAAAGCTTGCTGAATAGGCGTTTCCCGTAAGCCTTCAATCGTTGTAATCCGCTTACCAATCGCTTCCACAGCTAACATAATACAAGACTTAATGGGTATTCCTTCAACAAGAACTGTACAAGCACCGCAATCACCGTTTTCACATCCCGGCTTAGCTCCTGTTAGATCGAGTTGATGTCGTAATGTATATAATAGCGTATCTGCCATTCTGACAATCACTTCTCTACCTTCCCCATTTACATGAAGAATAAATTGCCCCTTTCCCATTATTTCACCCCTTCCAGCTTCATCAGCACATCATAAAGCACATGTTGCAAAACAAACATACGATAAGCACGCGAACCTCGTATATCATCTAATATAGGTGCGGGAATATGAAGAAGGGCGCGCTCAATTCTCTTCCTTACTGGAATATCCCAATCGTTTAACACTGCCTCCATTGCGAGCGACCGAAATGGAAAGGCACACAATCCACTAAATGCAATTCGAATGTTTTCATCACTTTTTAACGCAGCAACTGTTACAAGTGGGTAATCAATTTTCTCTAATTGCCTTTTTTTTACACTGTAATAAGATGATTCTATATATTTTTGATCGGTGATAATTTGTATGAGAAACTCACCTTTTTGCAATTGTAACTTCTCAATAAACGCTTGCTGTGCCTTGATATACTTTACACCTTCTTTTCCTGCAATAACAAATGTACTATCAGCTAGTAAAAAAGGGAGTACTGCTTCTCTATATATAATTTTCCCTGCAATATTGCCACCAAGCGTAATTTTATTTCTTGCTGTGTGATCTGCAGCTCTTCCGGCAGTCTCTCCAAGAAGGGGGAATACTTTTTCCTCTTGAACTTGTGTTAATGTTAATGTAGCTCCAAGAATAAGCTTTTGGTTATTCCATGCACAAATATTACCTTCGGGAATATCTTTCAAGTCAATGACCGCTTTCGCAATTATTTGTTGCAAACGCCCCATTGTAATAATTTCAGTGCCTCCTCCATAATAAATAGGCTTTTTTCCCTCTTTATCCAGCTGATGAAATAATCGGATTGCTTCTTCGATACAATTCGGACGATAATATTCAAAGTCAAATGGTATCATATACACCATTCTCCTCCGCTTGTTTTACTTTCCAAATCAATTCAGGATTAATAGGTAATTGACGAAGTGAAATACTAGCCGCAATAGATAACGCATTCGCTAAAGCAGCTGGCATGCCGATAATTCCATGCTCACCAAGCCCTCTAGACCCAAATGCAGCTTGATCATGCGGTACTTCTACAAATTCAGCAATGTATTTTGGGTGTTGCCCATAATGCATCACTTTATAAGAACGAAACTGATTATTAAGAACTCTCCCATACAAGTCATAGTGAAATGTTTCTCTCGTCGCAAAACTTAATCCCATACTCATAGCCCCTATAATTTGTGTTTCTGCTCCTTTTCTATTTAAAATCCTTCCAGCATCTGCAACCGTTACTGCTTTAATTAATTTATACGTATATAATTGTGAATCAAATTCAACCTCTATTGCCTGTGCTCCCACTCCCCACTCTGGTCCTTGTTGCCCTTTTCCTGTTTCATAGTCAATCTTTGTTATTCCTTTAAAGATATATGTACCTCTTCCGATTATTTGCGCCCCTGCCACATTCCCACTCGAATCAACATATCCAAAAACAATTTTTGAAAATGGTACGTAAACATCTGGATTTGTTTTTACATATACAGTCTTATTTGCAATTGTTAATTCACCTGCTGGTATTCCAAGTACATTAGCCGCCGTATCTAGTAACTGCTTCATTACATCTTCCGTCGCTTTTACAACTGCATTTCCAACGAGATGTGTCGTTCGACTGGCAGCTGTTTTCCAATGTTTTGGCGCTATTTGTGTATTGACTTCCATCATAATAGATACATCTTTAATATTCATATTCATTTTTTCTGCAACCATTTGTGTTAAAGTTGTTTTCGTTCCTTGTCCAATTTCCACTGCACCACAATTGACATTTACACTCCCATCACCATTAAAGGTTATAGTCGCACCCGCTCCAGCATTATTTGGTGTAGTCGAATTTTTCCAAAAGCAACTAATTCCTTTTGCCCGTATCCTCCCATTTGGTAAAACAATACGATTCCCTTCTTCCCAACTAATAAGCGATTTTAACTTTTGTAAACACGCCCGAATATCCCCCGTATTACTTTTTGTGACTAATACTTGTGTTGGTGTTGTATCTCCTCGCTCAATTGTATTTTTCATACGAAACTCAAGCGGACATATATTTACTTTTTTTGCTAATATATCTATCATTCTTTCAATTACAAATGTATACTCGGCATGACTAAATCCACGAAACGATGTCGCATATGGATGATTCGTGTACATACAAAGCGAATCACACGATACATACTGAATTGAGTATGGACCTGTACAGTCTAATCCGGCCGCTTTACTCATGGTCACTGCCCGATCAGCATACGCACCGCCATCAAATAAATATAAAATCTCTGCAGCTTGCAATGTCCCATTCTTTGTACATCCAAGCTTTACTTTTGCTTGTAAACCAATATGAACAGGCGATGTTACAAAATCTTCTTCCCTACTATTCCGCAGGGTAACACGCCTCCCACCCACTGCTTTAGAAGCAAGATACACTAAATACTCAAGTTGTACCGTTGTTTTTCCACCATACGCCCCTCCAACTAAAGGCACATGTACAATTATTTTTTCCTCATCAATTTGAAACGTCTTACTAAGCAATCTTTTAATTTCAAAAGGGGCTTGCGAAGTAGAATGAATAATAACCTCTCCATTTGGCTTAATTTCTCCTTTCGCACATCGAGTCTCCATTGCAGTATGATCAGATTGCCGAAAAGAAAACGTTTCCTCTACAACAACTTCACTATTTACAAACCCTTCTCGAATATCTCCCTTACGAATTTTCGTTCTATTTGCAATGTTTGTATGCGCTTCTGGATATACTTCTTCTTCCAATTCATATTGTTCTATATTTTCATGTACGAGTATATCCCTTTCTAAATAGGCTTGCAGCGGGGCGTGAACTACAGGCAGTTTCTTATATATAACACGTATTTGTGCTGTTGCGTGTTTAGCAATCGCTTCGCTATCCGCTACGACAAGTGCAATAGGCTCACCAAAATACCGAACTTTTTCGTAGGCTAACGGGGGACGATCTACAATACTGGAACCGACCAGAACGGGATAATCTGCGCCTGTTATTACAGCATGAACACCAGGGATTTCCTCAGCTCTCCTTATATCAATACTTTCAATAAAAGCATGCGCATACACACTTGTTAAGAGTTTTGCGTATAAAGTACCTATCTCAATCTCGTCATCCACATATTTTGCTCTACCCGTTACTTTATCCGCACCTTCTTTTCGTTTAATACTTTTTCCAATAATGTGATACGGTTTCATTTTAGCCCTCCCTTCCTTCTACTCTTCTACCAACCTTATTCGTAGCCACCCTCATTTAGTACGGAACTCTTTATAGATGCACAATACCATTAGAGAGAACTTCACCTAACCTTGTGGACAGTTTACGAGTTTGAAATAGATAAGAAGCAGACAGAAAGAGTAATCCTGCAAAACGGTCGATCCATCCCCAGCAAATTCCCATTCAAATAGAAAAATGGCTTTCATGAACAGAATTTCAATGGTTATATAAATAAAAACATATTCTTCACACAAAAAAAGAAGCTCTCCCAACATATAAATTTTAGGACAGCTTCTTTCTTATATTCATTTGAAATTAGATTAAATCCTCAATCGAAAATGCACCCGGTAACAATTGTTCAACCGTTACTTCTTTTTCATCGCCTTTTAGATTTGTTAATAACACTGGCATTTTAGGATCGCAAAACTCTGCAATGACTTGTCTACAAGCTCCGCATGGTGAAATAGGTCCATCTGTTTTACCTGTAATTACTAAATAACTAAAATCACGTTCCCCTTCTGATACTGCTTTAAATATAGCCGTTCTTTCAGCACAATTACATAGACCATAAGAAGCATTTTCTATATTACAACCTGTATAGATCTTACCTTCTTTCGTAACCAACGCTGCACCAACAGGAAATTTAGAATATGGAATATAAGCTTTTTCTAACATCTTCGTTGCTTCTTCAATGTATCTTTTTTTATCCATGTTATTTCCTCCTCAGAGTAAATTAATCCTATGAACCATTAATCAGTTATAATTGTATGAATTAAGTTAGGAGTTTCAGCCTTTTCTGATACAGAAATGTTTTCATAAATTTTAGCTTTTACATCTTCCACGTTTTCACGATTCGCGTAAATCGTAACAAGTGGTTCCCCTTCTTTTACAGCTTCACCAACTTTTTTACGTAGCATTAAGCCAACAGCTAAATCAATTTCATCTTCTTTTGTTGCACGACCTGCTCCTAGAAGCATGGCAGCAATACCTATTTCATCTGCCACAATGTTAGAGACTACACCTGAAGTTTTAGCAGGTACATCAATTACATATTTAGCTTGTGGTAACTTTTCTGGATGATCTACAATTGAGCTATCTCCACCTTGATTACTCAAGAACTCCTTGAACTTCTCAATTGCTTTTCCATTTTTCATAACTTCTTTTAGCATTTCACGTGCTTCTTCTAACGTATTCGCTTTTTTCCCAAGTACAACCATTTGACTACCTAATACAAGTACTAATTCCGTTAAATCTTCTGGACCTTCCCCTTTTAATGTATCAATCGCTTCTTGTACTTCAAGAGCATTACCAATTGCAAAGCCAAGAGGTTGTGACATGTCTGAAATAACAGCCATTGTTTGACGTCCAACATTATTTCCGATTCGTACCATTGCGTGTGCTAATTCTTTCGCATCCTCTTCTGTTTTCATGAATGCACCAGCACCTGTCTTAACATCAAGAACAATCGCATCAGCACCAGCCGCAATCTTTTTACTCATAATCGAACTTGCGATTAACGGAATTGAATTCACTGTTCCAGTAACATCACGTAGTGCATATATTTTTTTATCGGCAGGCGTTAAATTTCCTGTTTGTCCAATAATTGCAACCTTGTCACGGTTCACTAATTCGATGAATTGCTCTTTCGTAATTTCAACATGGAAGCCTTCTACTGCTTCTAATTTATCAATTGTACCACCCGTATGACCTAAACCTCGACCAGACATTTTTGCAACTGGTACATCTAAAGCAGCTACTAATGGTCCTAACACTAATGTTGTTGTATCACCAACACCACCAGTTGAATGTTTATCTACTTTAACTCCTTCAATCTCAGATAAATCAATTGTTTCTCCAGAATGCACCATAGCCATCGTTAAATCGGCACGTTCACGGTCAGACATGTCTTTGAAAAAGATAGCCATTGCCAGTGCACTTACTTGGTAATCAGGTATTGATCCATCTGTATACCCTTTGATAAAGAATTGAATCTCCTCTGTTGTTAATTCTTTACCATCACGTTTTTTCGCGATAATATCTACCATTCTCATCTGAATCACCAATCCTTTTTATTTTTTATTCGTCTAGCTCTTAAATTCTTAATATATTAAACCAACTATTGTTGCTGATAAAAAGCTTACTAAAGTTGCACCAAAGAGTAATTTCAAACCAAATCTTGCTACTACATTCCCTTGTTTTTCGTTCAAACTTTTAACAGCACCGGCGATAATTCCAATTGAAGAGAAGTTTGCGAATGAAACAAGGAACACTGATATGATTGCTGTTGTTCTGCCTGAAAAATTAAAGTTCCCTTGTGCTAAATTTGTCATGGCTACAAATTCATTTGATACAAGTTTCGTTGCCATGATGTTACCTGCGTTAACAGCTTCATGCCAAGGGACACCTATAATAAAAGCAAATGGCGCAAATACATAGCCAAGGATTTCTTGGAATGAGATACCAATTACCCCTTTAAAAATTGCATTAATAAAAGCAATTAAAGCAACAAATCCAATTAACATAGCCGCTACTGTAATAGCAACTTTAAAGCCATCAATTATATACTCCCCTAATACTTCGAAAAAGGTCTTTTTCTCTTCCTCTTGTACTTCTAACATATCTTCTTCTTCAGTAACCTCGTAAGGGTTAATGATAGAAGCAATAATAAATCCACCAAACAAGTTAAGTACTAAAGCGGTTACAACATACTGCGGTTTTAATAAAACCATGTATGATCCAACAATCGACATAGAAACTGTTGACATTGCAGATGCACACAATGTATATAATCTTCTTTCTGATAGTAGACCTAGCTGCTTCTTAACTGAAATAAAAACTTCTGATTGTCCTAAAATGGCTGAAGCTACAGCGTTATACGATTCAAGTTTCCCCATTCCATTTATTTTACTTAAAGCTAAACCAATGTATTTCACAATAAATGGCAATACCTTAATGTGTTGCAGGATACCAATTAAAGCTGATATGAAAACAATTGGCATTAATACCCCTAAAAAGAATGAAAATTCTTTTTGATTTGCTAAACCACCAAATACAAAATTAACACCATCACCAGCATACTTTAACAATTGTCCAAAACCATCTGCAATCCCAGCAATTAACACGTTCCCGATGCTTGTATTTAATAGTAAGAAACCTAAAATAAACTGAAGCACAATCATCGTTATAATAGGGCGATATTTCACTTTTCTTCTATTATTACTAGCAAGCCATGCAATGCCTAACACAATGATCAAGCCTATGATACCGATTACATATTTCATAAAATTCCCCCTCCTTTTCCGTATCCGCTTACATATTTATCAAGTGTTAAAGTAATAGATACACCATGCTCCTTGCAGTTTGTGTATCTATTACTTACAACGTTTTATGAATTAGTAGTTATCTGAAGCACCATTTTTGTCATCTAATACGATTGCAACACTAGCGCTTGCTCCGATTCTAGAAGCTCCCGCTTCAATCATTTTCTCTGCATCTTCTCTTGTACGAACACCACCAGATGCTTTCACACCAACATTTTCTCCAACAGTTTTACGCATTAATGCGATATCTTCAGCAGTCGCTCCACCAGTTGAGAATCCAGTTGAAGTTTTTACAAAGTCAGCTCCAGCTTTTACAGATAATTCACAAGCACGTACTTTTTCTTCATCTGTTAATAAGCATGTTTCAATAATAACTTTTACAAGTGCTTTTCCTTTTGCAGCTTGTACAACTTCGTAAATATCTTTTTCAACGAATTCATTATCGCCATCTTTTAAAGCGCCAACGTTGATTACCATGTCAACTTCAGTTGCACCTTTTGCAATTACATCTTTTGTTTCAAATACTTTTGTTTCAGTTGTATTCGCACCTAAAGGGAAACCAATAACTGTACAAACATCTACATCATGTCCTACTAATTCTTCGGCTGCTAATTTCACCCATGTAGGATTAATACAAACAGAAGCGAAATTGTATTTTTTTGCTTCTTCTAAAACTTTCATAACGTCTTCTGTTTTAGTATCCGGTTTCAAAACTGTATGATCAATTAACTTTGCAATGTTCATTTTCTTCACTCCTCATATCTTTTAACAACTTCATTCTAACTCCACTCTGAACAAATGTAAACACACTTTTGAAATTATGTTCAATATTTTTTTGAGATAGCGAACTAAGTTTTTAAAATTGACACAAAAAAGGGGATACCCTATTAACAGCTCCCTCATAAAACACAGTATTTATTCATTTATAAAGTGAAATTTTAATCAGTGAAGGGGCTTCACCCCTCACTGATTATCAGCCCTCACCAATCCGACTTTTACGGGATTAAAAAATTCCTTTCACAAATCTCTTATACAAACCATTATTTCATCATGAATTTTTTACTGAAAAACTCAGATATTGCACAACCACATACTAAAAGAAGGTTTCTCAAATTCATATTTTTGAGAAACCTTCTTTTTTAACCTTTTTAATAATTTAAAAGCTCTTTCGCGGTATGCTGATCTATAATCAACACATTTGCATATCCTCCGCTTAACGCACCATCTATTGCTTTTACTTTTCTAGAACCTCCAGCAACAAGAACAGAGCGTTTTTTTAAGCGCAACTCCTCTAAATCAATACCAATTGTACGCTGATTAATTTCCTCACTGCAAATATTACCAGCTCCATCAAAGAAACGTGAACAAATATCACCAACAGCTTGTTCTTTCAATAAACTCATCTCTTCTTTATCTAAATAGCCTAATCGAAATAATAGAGCTTCGTCTCTAACAGTTCCAACCGTAAAAATTGCAATATTTGCTTGTTTTCCCATTTCAATAATATGGTGAATATGTCTATCCTGTTCCACTAATTCCTTTGTAACTGCGTTATCAAATATAACTGGAAGCGGTAGATTTCGTGGTGTCGTTTGAAATGCATCTGCAAATAAAGCGATTGTTTCATTCGCATAGGTATTAACACTTGAGTGACTAATACCCCCTTTTAATTGAACAACCTCTACCCCTTTTACATGTTGCGGCACAATTTTTCTTGCGATTTCATACATAGTGGTTCCCCAGCTCACACCAACGATATCACCATTTGTAACAGTCTTCTCCATATACTCAGCAGCATATTTACTAATATATTCCGTAATAGTCGCATACTCTGGTACCGGAGAAAATACGACGTGCGCTTCTAATAAATTATATTTTTCTCTAAGTAGATTTCCTACATTATCTAAATCAGCAAATGGATCTGCTATGTTAATTTGAACAAATCCTTTTTCTTTCGCATATTTTAAAAGCCTTGAGATGGTCGGTCTGGAAATATTCAGTTTATTAGCAATTTCTTGTTGGCTATAATCAGATTGGTAGTATAATCTTGCAACTTCAACACTTAATTGTTGTTTATCTTTATCCATAGTAGCTATTTATATATCCTTTCCTACATTTTTCTATCATTTACAAGCATTATACCGCTTTATTCTAGGAATTTCGACCATCTAAATTGATAGCCAACATTTTCAGAGTAACTTCAATCAAATTTATTTATTGGGCGAAAAAATTTTCTATCAATAAGTTTCTTTTTTCGGTCCCTTGAATTAACACATATGAAGTTCCTTAAACCTCTATTTATCCTCGTTTCAAACTTCAACCAAAACAAAAAAATCAGCGGAGGCCCCCCCACTGATTAGAGTCTTACTTTATTCTACTACACCTTCATGTAATTTTTCTGTATAATTCTTGACATCCTGCCAACTATCTCTAGCTGTATTCAGATCTTCTTTGATAAAAGTAAACTCCTCAGGACTGATGCCTTTTACATTTTGCAACAAATTATTATACTTCGCTCCAATTGTATACCACTGATTCGATATATTTTGAAGAGAAGTAATGGCTGCATCAATTGTTTCCGTCATATTGATTGTCTTATTTTTAACATCAGTCAAAATAGCTACTTCCGTCTGTGCCCCAGAAATTCTAGCCTTTAAGTTTTCGATTTCTCGTTCTGCATTTGCAATATCTTTCTTAGCGACAGCAATCATCGGCCCACCAGCGAGACAAGTGATTAACGCCACACAAAGTGCTGCTCCCGCAATAACCATATCATTACTTTTTTTAATTGAATCATTGTAAGTATTGATTTGCTGTTGCAACAGCGGAATTCCAGCATTCGTACTTGCTAAAATTGAGGTTAATTGATTTGCATCATCCTTAAAGCTTTTTGTATCTTCTGCCATTCTATTTCGAAACGTTTTTAGATTTCCTAACAGCTTATCCACTTCACTCTGGTTGTTCAAAATGACATTGTACAATTTTTCTAAATCAGATTTCAATTTCCCGCTGTCTTTTTGGTCCATAGCTGCTAATAAATTGTTGTAATATGCTTGGAATGTATCATTAAATTCCACAATATTTTGATCCGTCTTCAAAATTTGAGGTTTCATTTCATCTAACCAGTATATCGCATTCAACTTGGCCTCTTTTTGGTGCTTGATCATATTTTCTCGTAAACTACTATTTACTGCACTTATTTTACTCAAATCTGTTTCTTGTTGATCACGAATTGTTTTCGCATATGCATCCATTGCAAATACACTAGATGTTGTTTGTGCCATTACATCCTGGAATCCTGCAGGACCAAGAGAATAGTTTTTATTACTTTCTTGCAATGAATGTATTTGCCCCTTTTGTTCTGCTGCAAGAGGATGCAGTGGTACAATATTACTTGTCGTAACCCCAAGAACCATCATTGACAACATGATTTTCTTATAAAGCCCCTTATTCATATCTCCACCTACTTTGTATAAAGTACAACTTCTATCAGCTGAGATTCCCTTTATCTCAATCATTCTCTGTGTCTCTCTGTTCACGAATAATGAGATTAAAAATCTCCTGCTCAAAATTGAACAGGAGACCTGCATCCCATACTTTATATGTCCGAAAAAATTATCAAGTATCTCCATATAAAGCATTAGTGATTTATTACGCTTTTGTATCCACTACTTTAATATCCTCAGCATAAATCTTTTCAGCATAATCTTTAATATTTTTCCAGCTATCTTTAGCAATATTTAGATCCTCTTTGATGAAAACAAGATCGTTAGGGCTAATAGATTCAACGTTTTGAAGTAAAGAGTTATATTTTGATCCCATTGTATACCATTGATTTGAAATATTTTGCAGTGCAGTAATGGCTACATCGATTGTATTTGTTAAATATTCAGTTTGAGTTTTAATATTTGTTAAGCCAGCTACCTGTAATTGCGCTTGCGAAATTTGTCCTGTTATCTTTTGGATTTCTGCCTGTGCATTATCAAGTTCTTTCTTCGCTAAAACAATTCCAGCAGTTCCTCCTCCTATCGCTGCTGCTCCACCTGCAATAAGTCCAATTCCTAATGGAGTCCCTGCACCAGTAGCAATTACAACTGCACCACCTATAATCGCAATTGGTCCTAAAGCTGTTGCAACTGACGATCCAATAATAATTGCGTTATATTTACCAATCGCCTCATTATACGTTGTGATTTGGTTTTGCATAAGTGGAATTCCAGCATCTTGACTTGCTAAAATAGACGTTAATTGATTTGCATCACCTTTAAAGTTTTGCGTATCTGTTGTCATTTTATTTCGGAATTGTTTTAGGTCTGCCACTAACTTATCTACTTTTTCTTTGTTCTCTGTAATACTAGCAGATAATCTTGTAAGTCCTTTTGTTAGTGTTGCTTTGTCTTTATTATCTACCGCTGTTACTAACGTATCATAATAGTTTTGGAATTTCGTATTATAATTAATAATATTTTGGTTCGTGGAAATCAATTGCGGTTTAATTGTATCCAACCAATGATTTGCATTTCCTCTAGCAACATCTTGATGATGAACAACTTTTGTTTTTAAAGAATCATCAACTGTCGTTATACCATTAAAATTAACATTAGCTTGTTTGATAATTGTTAAAGCATATAGGTCCATTACTAAAGCATTTGAACCTGTTCTTGCCATCGCATCTCTTAGACCGTCTGGCCCTAATGAATATTCAGAGTACTTGTCCGATGCATCTGATACACTAGCATGAATCGGAATTGGTTTTGTTGTGCTTTCCGCTGCATAAGTATGTGCTGGTAGGATATTACCTGCTACAACTACTGCCATGATTGCCGATAGAGCCATTACTTTATAAGGTTTTTTTGTCATTTTTCTTCTCTCCCTATATCATTAATTATTATGATGTATTGTCTGCAAGAAATTTAATGTACCATTACATTTGTCACGTAATCTTCAAATTGCTTCGTTTGTTTAGCCATCTCATCATTTAATCTTTTAAGTTGACTAAATTGTTTTTGGAGTGTACTACTATCAATAGAAACACCTGTTGCAAGATTCTCTTTCATTTGAAGCATAGTTTCATTCACTGACTTCCAATCATTCACCAAATACTCCAAAGTTGTAATTTGTCTATTAATTAGCTCCGTAAAACTTTTTACCTGATCTTCAATAAATGTAATTTCAGTTACTTGAATTTCAGATTGTGATAACTTTTGAATAAGTGGTAGTAATTCTTTTTGCTTCTGCTGAATTCTATTCGCAGCTTCTCTTGTTTGACTATCTGCAGCATTTACGATTTCATCGCTAAGAGATCCAATCGATACAAAATCTACTGTTTTTGTCTGAGCTGTTTGATTCGTAATTGTAAAAACTTGTTTCCCAATATTAATTGAGCCTTTAATAATTTCATTTGGTCGATTTAAAATCTTTGTAAGTTCCGCTTGAATCTCTTCTTGAATTCTTTTAATATCCGCTCTTATTTGTACAATATCTCCATTTGAGCCCTTTAATGATTGAATTGCTGTGTCAGCCTTTTGAGATAGACTTGCATTATCTTTATCCAATAAAGCTTTAAAACGATTTAACTCAAGTAAAGTTTGTTCCATGTCATCTTGAATTGTTTGTGATTGACTATAGAGTCTACCGAAAGCGCTTACAAAATCATTTTTTGCTTGTTCATCTTCATTCACTTTTCCAGCTAAATCATATAATTTACTATAATAGCTATTAAATCTTGTACTATATCTCATCATTTCTTGATTTAGATCCATTAACTTCGGATTATACTCATCTACCCATTCACGGACATTCGTTTTTGCGATCTTTTGAAAATCTGTCAAACTACTCATAGCACTTACTTTAATATCTGGCTGTTGTAAAATAACTAATCCGTAAGCTTGTATTAAAGGAGTGTTTGCCCCTAAAGTTCTTATCGAATTTGACAATGTATTTCTAGCCGTAATATTTTGAACACTTGTTTGTTTAAATTCTGATTGATTACTTTCTGCGAAAGCACTTATAGGTGTTAAGCAACTTGTAGATACTGCCGTAACCAATAGCCCTGTAAGTAAAGTCTTTTTCACTTTAACTCCTCCTAATATATTAGTAACTAATTATATTTTTTTATATAGATTTAATACTGTTTATTTCTTTGTAATAGACAAATATAGGAAACGTTTCCATACATATTCAATCTTTTTCGAATATGTATGAACTCTATTAGTTTTTATATTTCCTTATTAGCGATTTCATCCCTTACTTTTTTGATTCAAATTAGAACTACTATCTTAATAAGAAAATAAAATCATATTTTACTATATCCACCTCTTTCGATTCATTAGATTTAAAATATAGCACCACTTGGACTTAAACTAAATCATATAAGCTATTCATCATACCTTTTATTTACTAAATGAATTTCCTACCATGAATCTTCTTCCAATTCCCTATAAAACTAAGAAAGAAGATTGCATATGTTACACAAAAATATTATTCATTTTTCACAATTCATTAATAAGGTTATGAAACAAATAGCTGTGTTTAAATTCAAGTTTTATACTGTAGCCTCATTTAAACACAGCTATTTTTTATCGTAAAGGTGTATTTTTTCTTCCGCTATTCCATAGGCTTTTTGTCTTTATTTCAATATAAAGTAACATTAACTTTATAAAATATTAATAAGAGTATTTTTCATTGAAAAGCACCTTTATCTCTAAAAGAATCGCCATAGCAATTATTATTTCGATATAACTATTATGAGTGTATGCAATTATGCATACACTCTTTTCACAAAGCAGATTTCCTTACTTTAAAACTTTTTCTCCCTTACAGAAAACAATTCATTTTCTCTTTTTATAAAAAAGAAAATGAATTAATCATCCTCCTGATAAAAACATTCCCTTTCTGCTCTTTTATTCATAGGTAGTAAGTCCCATCTATATCCTATATTCATTATCTAAAAGCGAGCGCTCACTAGCACCAATTAAATGGTCAAGTTTACTGAGAAATCCTATTCTATTTCTATTTTTTGATTAGCAAAGTATACTACAAACTACCACAGTGTCTACATTTATTACGCCTCCGATAATAGTAAGCTATCGTAGCGCCAAACAGAGCCACTCCCCAAATTGGCCATAATAACTCTGGACCTTCCAATGCCCATCCCCTATGATCTAGGCCCCCTTTATTAATAAAACCTCGGATGTACATCAAACCAGCTGAAGTAACCATAATGGAAACCAGTGAAGCCGGGATAATCGCTAATGAAAGAGGTACACGCTTACCAGCAACAAATGGAAACCAACGCGGAAAAATTTCTCCCCATCGCTGAATAAGCCCTAGCGTAAGAATTGCCCCTCCAAGCGCTACGGTTGCCAAAGACGCACCCATTAACCAAATTCCAGGTGAATCACGTTCAAAAGAATCAAGTAATTCTTTAGTCGTTCCTAGTGGAATGCCTATCGCCCAACACCATCTTGTTATGGAATAACAGATGGGAATTATAATAGCAATGTAAGTGCACCATTTCCCCCAAGATGCTGCTGAGGTTTGTGATGTCCATTTAGAAGGATTACTATTTCGGCCACAATACGGACAAGCATTTCGTATTTGGCGTTGGTAGGCTAAAGCAGTAGCAATCCATAGAAAGGATCCGAGCATACTAATATATTGATTTACAACCGTCCCATACATCATGTGTTCAAAAAAATTAGCTTCAGATGGAAAATCAAATGGCGCTCCAACCAGAAAGACAATTCCATACGCCGCAGTCGCCAAAATACGGTAATCGATAACTGCAAATAATAGAATTGCTACTAACATATACACAAACGTGAGCAACATCATTCGGAAAAGTCCCTTGCCCCAACCAAGAATCATCAGGACAGCTACAATGACCCCCATTAATCCAAATCCAACCATCATAGGTGCACCGATCTCAGGCCTCAAACCAGCTAGCATTGAGTATTCAGAATGTGGATCCCCTATCCCAAGTGGAAAACCTTTTCCTCCCAACGCCCAATACAAACCTAATATGAAATACATAAACGACCACGCACCTGCAACATACCCAATCCATTTTGGCCATAGCGATAACCGCTCAACAATATGAATTCCGGTTTCACTTGTTTTCTTTATCTTTAACATCTCGAAAACCACCCCTTCTATTAGAAAGTTCAAATGCTAAAACTTTCCGCAAAATCCACACTGGCCTTTCCTTCTTTGATAATAAGCAAGAGTTGCCACTCCTAATGCTATTCCCCATGGAAGCCAAAATAGTGAAGGCCCTAATTCTCCCCAATTTCCAGCATTGATGGAACCATCCAATATTTTCAAAATGATAATCGGACTTATTTTTAATCCCGCAAGAGTGATAAGAACAGATGCACATGTCGCTGGTATCACCGCGAACCAAATAGGAACACGTCTTCCAGCCAAATAAAGGCACCAACGAGGAAAATTTCCTCCCCATTTTTGGATAAGTCCCAATGTAAGAATAGCACCGCATATTGGTAATCCCCCAAGTACGACCTCTATCAAACGTTCCGTAAATGATTGATTGCTAATTAATGTTGCTGCTGCATCACTCACTCCCAATGGAATCTCTGCAGCCCACGCTAAGCGGACAATGCCATAAGGAAGTGCCATAACGATAGCAATGTAGGTTGCATATTTCCCCAAACTGTTTCTGGCAATTGAGTTATCCTGAGTCTCCTTTTGGCGCCCGCAATTCACACATGCTTCCCGGCTCCGCCGCTGATAAGCCAAGGCTGTGGCTCCCCACAAAAATCCTCCTACCATACATAGAAGTTGATTTATTACAGACCAATCAATGAGTTGAAAGTGTAGCATGAATGAATAAGCGAAATTCTGTAATACCCGGACATCAGGAATCACCAACACTAGAGTCATACACATTATCCATGCGAAAATGAGCAGGACTGCACGTGGAATCATTCCCCCCCACATTCGGATTGTAGCCAATGCAGCGATTGCTCCAATCCCTCCAATGCAAGCGATTGTCACTCCTCCCACATCTGATTGTATGTTTGCTAAAAATGATCCCATCATAACCCCTCTTGAATCATTTTCACCAAAAGGAAATCCTGCGCCTCCTAAAGCCCAATAAAGCCCCAAAATCCCATACAAGAAAGACCAGATTGCAGCTATATAAGCAACCCATCTATGCCAATCTGACAGCAGTTTATTTTGATTCCTCTTCCTATCTTTCAATGTGTATTCTGAGTTATTCTCAGTCGACTGTCGTATATAATTTAATTTAAAAACCATAGTCTCCAACTCCTTAGTGGATAGTGATGAGTAAGTTCATACTATAATAGGAGAAACAATTTGAAACGAATCCACGGACCTGTTTATAAACAGGTCTAAAGATCCGTTTATAAACAGGAGTTTACATGATTAAGGCTTTAGGCCCACTTCTTGTAAATGTCGCTAGAAAACAAAAACCCAATTCCATGTAAAGGAATTGGGTTGAGAACTTTCTAAATATAAATCAATAATCGCTTTCCTGATTCGGACGCATAAACCCTTGTTCCCATGCAAAAACAGCAGCTTTCGTACGATCAAGCATATGAAGCTTACTTAAAATGTTACTAACATGGCCTTTCACTGTCTTTTCACTAATGAAAAGACTTTCAGCAATTTCAGCATTCGTGAGTCCCCTAGCAATCAATCGTAATACTTCCAATTCTCGTTCACTTAGCTCGGAAAATGGATCGGGAGATGCCTGTTTCGTAGCACGAATCTCATTAACAACCCGTGCAGCCACCCGTGGATGCATAATGGATTCGCCTTGTACGCCTCTCCTTACCGTTTCAACCAATTGATTAGGCTCAATGTCTTTAAGCACATATGATATCGCCCCTGCACGTAACGCTGGAAAAATGTACTCGTCCTCATGATAAGAAGTCAACACAATCACTTGAGAACGAGGACTAACTTGTTTAATCATTCGTATCGCCTCTACACCATTGATACCCGGCATCACTAAATCCATGAGTACGATATCTGGCACAAGCTCAGCAGCTAGGTCCGTAGCATTCTCACCATTCTCTGCTTCTCCAACCACGTGAAAGTCAGGTTGAATTGTGAATAGAGTATTCAATCCTTGTCTTACAATTGCATGATCATCAACAATTAAAATCGAAATCGGATCTTCCTTCTCCATTTTCTGTCACCTCTTCTAAATAACCATTGGCATTCGGATTGTTATCTTCCCAAATGTCTGCTTGTTTACATTGAACGGTAATTTTCACACCTTTCTCTATCCCGCTTTGGATATCGATATTCCCTTTTAACGCATGAGTCCGTTCACGCATAGAGGACAAACCTACTCCTTGTCGAGCTCCCCTTTGCATATCAAACCCACAACCATTATCATGAATAGAAAGAGTTACTACTTCTTCGCACTCTAGATGAATCATTACCATATTTGCTTGACTGTGGCGTGCAACATTATTCAGTGCCTCCTGTGTGATGCGAAAAAATGTTTCTTCAATAATGGGGGATACTTGTTGCTGTCCACTTGTCTCCAAATTAACCATGATACCCGTTTGTTCTTGCCACATCCCCGCATAATCTTTTAATGCATGTGCCAAATTCTTGCCCTCAAGTGCGACAGGACGTAATTCCCGAATTAATGCACTTAACTCCCGCTGCGTTTGATGTAACAAGTTTTCTGCCTTTAACAAATGGTCTTTAGCGGTATCATCATCTTTTCCAATAAGAGATTTACTAGTATTCAACCAGATAGATATAGCAAACAGTTGCTGCTTAATACTATCATGTAGCTCACGAGCTAATCGATTGCGTTCCTCAAGTGTCGCTAAATCTTGCCGCACTCTAAGTAAGGTACGTAATTGTTTCGCCATTTGATTCAACTTATATGCCAACTGCCCTAATTCATCCTTTGAAGGATCATGTACAAATGTTGTGAAATCTCCTTGACTCCATTGATCTGTAGAGTTTAATATCTTTTGAATACGACGAACGAGACTTCGAGAGGTGATAATTCCAAAAGTAATACCAACAATTGCTGCACCAATAAAGAAAGCCAAAATACTAAATCCAAAAAACTGAAAAGTAGCCTTCCAAAAATCGAACAAAGAAAAATGTATGTTTTCTGCTTTAACTACTAATACCCCAAGAACATCTTTCTCATTAGATAACGGAGCAACAATATATAAAACCCCACCTTTATGATAGCTATATGTTTTTAACTTACGTGCTTCGGATGGTTTCAGTGACAGAGCTGTATATATATTTCGATAAACTTTCGCAGGGAACTCTGTTTTAAAATCAATAAACTGAGGCACATTCTCTCCAGCACTTGCAAGTAATTTCCCATTTGGATCAGTCACCACAGAAAATCCATCGAATTCAGTCCCTACTTCTATGGGCCAATCTTCTAATGCCTTCTTCAGTTGATTTTGATTAATCAATGGTCCATTAAAGTTAGAAGAGATATTTTGGGCCTGTATGCTTATCTGTTGTTCAAACATTTGGTCCGCATTATATTTCACTAGACTAAGTGAAATAAGAAAGCCTACCACTTCAAGGGTTAATAGAACACCAATGGTTGTTAATACATAAAATAAAGTCAGTTTCCACTGCAAGCGGCGGAAATGCCGGACAAAACGAGACAAAAATTTCATGTTTTTCCCTTCCTAATTGAAAGTATAGTGACCACCGTATTGTTCAATTCCCACTAAAATCTACTCCCTACTATAAAATATGTATTGAAATTTAACATTCCTCCCCCCAAGAAGCTTCTTTATATCATTCATTCTAAATTTAATTTTTCTTGATAAATTAGAAATTTCCTAGCGTACCCTTAAAATTATTTGTGCACGAATATATCCTCTCCTTGCTCTTCTATAAATCAGATCCTTTTCTGTCTTATCATTCACTCTATTTTAACAACTTCTTAAAAAGATAGATTGGTATGGAGAAACAGATATAAACTCCCCCCTTCTACTTAATGACGAATGTGGATGTGGAACATGCACTTTTGTAATAATATTCTTAAAGAAAAAATCAAAAACTATATATCTTTATTGCCTTAATAGTAGTAAATATATTCATATAATGTAGATAATCATTTTAAAAACCAGGGTCGTTCAAAAAATTGGTGAAAGTAAATGGATAGGAATTTTAACAAGGTTAGAAAGAATAACTTTTGGAGTGGTAAAAAGTTTCGAAATACCAAATTTAACATAAGGATTGGATACACAAAGATAAGATATAAAACCTATTTGTATAAAAAGGTAGCTCTACATAAGTAAAGCTACCTTAGAAATTGCTTGTTCTATAATCTTTATTTTTTCAAATGATACGGTACAGTTGTAATAACTACATTTCTCTTATAAAGCAAGAATGCACGAATCAATAAGCTAGACTGGTTATGAAGAATATTGTGCCAGCCTTTCTTAGGAATAAATTGCGGTATTACTACAGTAACCCGATAATTTGATTCGCTAGCTTTATATTGAACTGTATCAATAAATTTGGTTAGCGGCTGAATAATACTTCTGTAATGAGAGTGTAGTGTCACCAGTCTAACCTCAGGCTGCCATTTCTTCCATTTTTCTTCAAACTTCTTCTCATCTTCTCTTTCAAAAGAAACGTAAACAGCTATGACTTGATCTGGTGAAAGGGATTTAGCATAATTTAATGAATTCTCTACTACATGAGTCATCCCAGCAACAGGAACAATTATGACATTCCCTTCAATCGGCACAATTGGTTCACAAGTTTTAAGACTTAATTGATCACCTACCGCTTCATAATGCTTTCTAATTCGATGAAAAACAATAATAATGACAGGTAAGAAAATTAAGACTGTCCAAACTTGTGAAAACTTAGTTAAAAAGAACATACTCATAACTATAAAACTAATAATAGCACCCGTTAAATTAATCGTTAATTTTAAAATCCATCCTTGAGGCTTTTCACGAATCCATTTTACCACCATTCCAGACTGGGACAACGTAAATGGAATAAACACGCCTACTGCATAAAGTGGAATGAGATGTTCCGTTTGCCCTTGGAAAGCAATAATTAAAAGAATTGAAGCAATTCCAAGTATGATAATTCCATTTGAATACCCTAATCGGTCTCCTCTAACTGTAAACATTCTAGGTATAAACTTATCTTTTGCAAGATTAACTGCTAATAAAGGAAAAGCAGAATAACCAGTATTAGCAGCAAGTATTAATATCAACGCTGTTGTTCCTTGAATAAAGAAATACATGAAGTTCCGTCCAAATGTTTCTTCGGCAATTTGTGAAACAACTGTTACCTCTCCACTTGGAGTAATACCATAATAGTAAGCTAAATATACGATTCCTGAAAATAACACTGCAAGTAAGGAGCCCATCGCAAGTAACGTTTTAGCAGCATTTTTAGGAGCCGGATCTTTAAAGTTTGGAATCGCATTGGAAATGGCTTCAACACCTGTCAAAGCAGAACTACCTGATGCAAATGCTTTTAAAAGTAAAAACAAACTAACCCCTGCTACTGGTGTACCAATTGGTGTATGCAAATTAGGTGAGACTTCACCTGTTACAATGTTGTATATACCTACACCGATTAATATAAATAACGCTAAAACAAATAAATAAACGGGATAAGCTAAAATAGAAGCTGATTCCGTTACTCCTCTTAAGTTCAAAATTGTAATAAATAATACAAAGATAATAGCAATAATTACATTATGAGCATGTAAGCTAGGAAAAGCAGATGTAATAGCATCTGTACCTGCAGATACACTTACTGCCACCGTTAAAATGTAGTCTACTAATAAGGAACCTCCAGCTATTAACCCTGGATTAACACCTAAATTTTCTTTTGATACTACATATGCCCCCCCGCCATGAGGATAGGCAAAAATAATTTGTCTATAAGACAAAATTAGAGCTGTTAGCAAAACTAAGACTCCTATTGCGATTGGAATAGAATACCAAAATGCTAACGCCCCCACTGTAGATAGAGCAATCAATATTTGCTCCGGACCATAGGCAACCGATGATAATGCGTCAGAAGATAGAATCGCTAACGCTTTCGTTTTATTAAGCTTTTGCTCTCCTAATTCGGTTGATTTTAAGGGTCTTCCAATTAAAAACCTCTTTATAGTTGAAACCACTGCTGTCCACTCTCCAATAACTTTGTACGTACATTTCTCTTTTAGTCAAATTAATACGCTATTTTTCAGAAAACAAAAAATGTCTACAAGCCATAACAAATAGACTTGTAGACATTAATTTTTTTGTCGCACAAGCTCCACCTTCCTTCTCATATAACGCTTACGAGGTTAGCTGTCGGATTCGGGCCTGTGAGTAGCCCTACCTCTTTTGCAAGGATTCACCCCTTGGATTATGTATCAATCCATAAAAACGGTTCCCCCGTACCATCAGGTTTCAGCGATTTAGAAATTCGAAACTGTCGATTATCATACTCCCTTATTTAGAAAAAGTAAACAAAAATTTTTAAACAATGGCTTAATTTTTTAGAAATAGAAGAATTGTGATGATTATATAGGGTATTACTTCGTGAATGAATATAATGCATCATATAAAATTAGCTTTTGAAGTTTTTGCACCACAATCAAATTATTTATATATACGCTATCTATTAATGAATAGACTTCACCTTTTTTCAACTACAGTATACATATATCTAGACCCATCGATTACTTCTATCAGTTCCCCTATTAATACCCTTATTGTTCGAAATATTAAATCTAAAACCCGTTTTATTTGTAGGATTTCCTTACTTTTTGTCGAATATATTCAATGGGAGGAGGAATATTACATGATTTTCAAAGGATTCTTCATTAATCTATCTATTTTTGCTTTCCTAGTTAGCTCAGCTATATTCATTCGAGTGTTGATTTTGAATATTAATTCTAAATTAAACCGGCTATACGGAGGAGTAGTTGCCGGTATCATAGCTGCTATTCTGATGGTCTTTAATTTTAAGCACATGGGATTGTTTTATGATCTCCGAATGGCTCCTCTTATAATTTCGTACATTTATTTTGGTCGTACGGCCGGTTGGATTACAATAACATTTATTATAATTATGCGCATTTTCTATCTTGGTGGTAATTGGGGACCATCTTTGATTGTTTCTTTAGGAATAGCTACTATATATACTATTTTTGAAACTTATCTCAAGAAGCTTCATCCCTTTAAGAGAGTCTTTCTCTATCTAGCTGTTTATATAGCTATGATCCATTTGGTATTCGGATTCTTTTTTCCTTCTATACCTCTTATACTTTTTGACATTCAAGGTACATTATTTATATCTTCTGGACTATTGATCTGTATTTTTCTTATGGAGTCCTATCAAAAATTATATTGTTTAACACAAAATTTAACTAAAGCGAATGAAACATTACTAGAATCCAAGCAAGAATTAAGGGATACCGTACATGAATTGCAAGGAGGTATTTTTAAATTTAAAAAAGTAAATGGAAATTTTATTCATACTATGTGTGATGGGCAGTTATTTTATCAACATGGGTTTCACTCAGAACAAGTGGTAGGAAGAAGTTTACTTACCATAGATTCTTCCATTATTTCATTTCATTTACTTCCTCGACTACTAAAATATTATCAACAGGCATGGGATGGTGAAGAAGTCAGTTTCGAACTGCCATGGCCCAATGATGAGACTATTATACTTTTCTCTCTTAGGCCTGTTAAACGAGAAGGAACAGTTATTGAGGTAGTTGGTTCTACTGTTGATATAACGAAAAGAAAAAATGCGGAAGATGAACTAAAGGTGACGAAAGATCGGCTGGAATCATTTATTAATCATAACGTAGATGCTATCACTATATTTGATTTAGATGGACATATGATACAAGCCAATAAAGCTTATGAAAAGATATTTGGATGGTCAGAAAAAGAAATCTTGGGAAAAAAATTACCTTGCATACCTGATTTTTTAATGAATGAAACTTTAGAATTTATAAAAAATATTAAAAATACCAATATACAAGACCCTGTTATTACTAGGTTAGAAACAGTTAGACAAAGAAAAGATAAAACTCTAATTGATGTAAGCTTGACGGTTTCACCCATTCTAGATTTAAGGGGCAATGTAATTGCTTTATCAGGAATTTGTAGAGACATTTCTGAAAGGAAACAAGCAGAAAGAGAACTCCATCGATTACATCAACAATTAAAAGACAGTGAAATGAAATACCGTGCACTAATCGAACAAGCAACTGACGCAGTATATGTAGTAGAGCTGAATGAGGATCAATTTCCAACAGGATTTATAGAGGTAAATCCTGTTGGGTGTAAAAGATTTGGATATAGTAGAGAGAAGCTTCTCTCAATGCCATTTCCTAGTACCGTTCCGCCAGATTCTCCAATGGTCAAAAGAGTAATAAAAAAAATTAGAGAAGGGCAAACTTCTTTCACTTTGCAAGATGAATTTGTTTTTCCAACAGGAAAAACAATAACAACTGAGTTTGGTGTCCGTGTTTTTAACTTGAATGGCAAAAACGTTTTCTTGAGTATCTCTCGAGATATCACTGAGCGGTTAAAAACAGAGGAATTATTACGAAAATCAGAGAAACTTGCTGTAGTTGGTCAATTAGCCACTGCAATTGCCCATGAAATTAACAATCCTTTAACAGCAATGAAAGGATTCATGCATTTACTAAAATCATCGGAAAATAAGAAAAATGAACATTATATAGATATCGTGTTATCAGAGATTGAGCGAATAGAAAGTATTACAAATGAATTTATGGCACTAGCAAAGCCTCAGGCGTTAGAAATTAAAACAAATGATCTTAATGTATTAATGAAACAAGTTGTAATGATACTTCAGCCTCAAGCAATGATGAACAACATACAAATTACAACTGAGTTTACATCTGATACTTCATTCATCCTTTGTGAAGGAAATCAATTAAAGCAAGTTTTTATAAATATCTTAAAAAATGCGATTGAAGCGACAGCAATGGGAGGGGAAGTCTTGATTCAAATCGAATATATACCTGATAAAAACCAGGTAAACATTCGATTTACTGATTACGGATGTGGAATTGAAAAAGATCGTATACCTTACCTAGGAGAGCCATTTTATAGTATTAAAGAAGATGGTATCGGTTTAGGATTAATGATCTGTTATAAAATGATCGAAAAGCACCAAGGAAAGATACTTATTGAAAGTGAGGTAGGTAAAGGAACGACAATCAATGTAAATCTTCCTATATCTACTCTCGAAAACTAATATTCTTATTTATCTTTTTAGGTACCACCGTATCACCAGAAATTTAAAAATAAAAACATCTCAAAAGTAAAAAGTTTCTTTTCTATAGTTTAGAAGAAGAAATTTTTTCATTTTAAATATTATGGATAATTTAATTTAAAAAAATGAAGAACAATATCTATTAGAAGCTGATGATAGTGTAAAAATACCAGCAAATTCGAAACATAAATGGGAAAATTCTTAGATATGGTGGATTATTCCTAGAATCGTTGCCGTATCTTAATAAAGACATCCTTGTTGTACAGACAATTGGTATACCAAACATGATTGTAATACACAGATTGATCGAATGAACTTAATAGAAAGAGAGGGCCTTTCTGGTAAGAGCTCCTCTCTTTCTATTAAGTTGTGTCATGTGTAAGTTTATCATTTTAACCGAGAAGACTCCCTCCTCTAAACGAAGTGAAGGTGGGGGTAGTTCAATTCTTATTGATTCACGTACATATCAAACCATAAATGGATATATCCAGCTGTAATACGTTGCGCTTCTATTAAGCGTTTTCCTGTTACTGGTGTTACCTCAGCGCGCCATTTATCAGCAGAGTCTTGTGACACAGCCGCTTTTATAAACCAACCTTTCGTTGAACTTTAAGGTGAGAGTCTTACTATCGGCGAATAGCGGGATAAAATATTGAATGTTCATATACAATTACCTGATTTGTACTTTTTTATATCCACCTTCTTTTTCGAGACCATTCATTTTTAAATTCACATAATAAACCAATCTAAATATAAACGGAAACAACAAAGAGCCTACAAGGGATGGAATGAATATTTTATTAAAAAGTGAAGCTATCCCAAAAAGAATCACCGCAAAAAAGTAGCCCACAATTGCACTCCAATAAACAAAACGTGCAAATTTAATTTGGAACGTATCACCTTTTTTGCAAGGTTTACCGAACATAACTTGGACAAATTTAATCAATGTAATCACCTCTCCTTATGCTGTAGCTTGTTTCAAGAGACAACAAGCCAATTATATCTCATTTACAGTAACTCACTTGGAAATGTCTCCTCGAAAACCCGTCACACCAGCAGGTCTACGAATCTCTCTATAGACTGTTGGAATGTTCGCTTACAGCATCTCTTCATAAACTTTTAAATTTTGATAAATAATTTTTAACAATGGCGCATCTATATGAAATTGTTTTGCTAATTTTAACAAATATCCTTGTAAGTACTCCCCCTCGATAGGTGAATCTTTCTCCATATCCCGCTGCATAGAAGATTTCATATCATATGAAATCTTATCGATCGTCTTCATATGTTCGTCAACAATATTATCCTGAATTGGGGCTCCAGATGCTTTCATAATCTGTGCTGCTTCTTCAAATAAATTCCGAATCAAGTCCCGTCCCCCATCACTTTCACGGATTGGTCCTATTGGTGCGCGCATTAGCGTAGTCACACCTGACATAACAGTAATAAATAAATATTTATGCCACATATCTTGCACGATATGATTACTCAAAACAAAACTTGCTTTTGTACCCTTTAATGCATCGGCAATCCCATATATTCGCTCTGTATGTAGATGTTTAATTTCCCCAAATACAAGTCGGTCAGCAGAGCTAGTTTGAACAACATCTCCCTCACCGTTTAATGTTGTTTCAATAAAACACAAACCTCCAATAACTTTATCCTCACCAAATACCCGTTGTAATACAGATAGATGGGCTATACCATTTAGTAGTGGTATAATAATTGTGTTCTCACCAACAAATGGCTTCAAATCGTTTATTGCTTCTTCTAAATGATAAGTTTTTGTTGAAAATAAAATTAAATCGAATGGATCTGCGGATTCAGTTTTTATGATTAATTGTGGTATAAAGGAGAAATCTCCATTTATGCTACGAATAACAAGACCATTTTTCTCAAGCTGTTGTTTTCGTCCACTACGAACGAGAAAAGTAACGTCTTCCCCTTTTTCTACTAAACGGCCTCCAAAATACCCCCCGACTCCTCCAGCTCCTAGTACTAAAATACGCATATAGAACTCCCCTTTTCCAAACATGAAAATTTTACTTCCTTGTAACATAACTATATTATACATCTGACTCATTAATTAAACAGAAGATTCAACTTTTTAATAAGGTTTTATTTTAAAATTATGTATTATAGACTTAGTAAAGACTTGTATAGTTAGAAAGGATGAGAAGAAATGCAATATCCAATGTTCTTATCTAAAAGATTAACGATACGCCCATTTGAATTAGATGATGCTCCGAGAGTTCAAGAATTAGCAGGCGATAAAGAGATTGCGAAAACTACTACAATTATTCCTCACCCTTATCCAGATGGCTGGGCAGAAGAGTGGATTACCTCTACTCATACAGCTATGGATAAGGGAGACAGTTTTCACTTTGCAATGGTTAATGAGCAAAATATGCTCATCGGTTGTATTTACCTTTTTATTAACAAAAAACACAATAAAGGAGAACTAGGATACTGGCTGGGTAAATCATATTGGGGTAAAGGATACTGTACAGAAGCCGGTCAGGTCATCGTTACATATGCATTTGAAGAATTACAGCTAAATCGTATTTACGCCGATGCTTTTACTAAAAACCCAGCCTCTTCTAAAGTCATGCAAAAATTAGGATTGAAACATGAGGGAACATTTAAACAAAGTTGTTTGTATTGGGGAGTGTATGAAGATACTGTTGTTTATGGTTTAACAAGATCTGATTATAACAAGAGTAAGTAGCTTCTCTTCTTTTTAGCGAATATCAATAATACGAAAGCTTTACTTCCACCATAAAAATCAAAATTTCAAGAAGAAAAAACGCAGAAACCTCCTTTTAACAATTACGTTTTAACATCTAAATGAATGATTATAAAAAGAGTAGGCCACAAATTTTTATGGCCTACTCTTTTATTTAAACATTTCCCTTGTTTTGATTCACCAGAAGTAATCTATATTTTCTCATATCTTATAAATAAGTTAAAATCCTCTTCCATCCCCAAAAAACACCTACATAAAATATGATATACTAAATTCAAAATCTTTAGAGGAGCTGGCTATTATGGGGATGATTGGACAGTATATATTAGTTACAGATGAGGAATTAAGTAAAATCAAAAATAACGAGTTAGATATTTATTTTAGAGAATCTGATTTAGATATCGATAAGTCATGGCAGTTACTTCATTATATTTTATGTGGTGAGATTGGCGGAGGCGAACCACCGCTTGGACATGTCGTACCGCTTAATGATTCCATCATAGATAACGATTCTCTCGGTACGTTTTACCTTACAGCTAGTGAAGTCGAAGAGACCTATTCTGCAATAAAAGATTTAAGTGAATCTGATTTCAACAACATGTACAACTTTCAAGAATTAATGGATGAACAGCTTTATCCACTTGTTGAAGGTGATGACCCGGATGAAATATTAGAATATACCTATAGTTACTTTTTAGAAATTAAGGATTTATATAAGCAAGCTGTTTCAAACGAGCAATGTGTAATTTTTTTCATCATCTAAATAGAAGTGAACTCCCCTCCCCTTCACTTCCATTAGAGGAGAGGGGCTTCTCGGTTAAAACGATTAAAAAAAAACGATTATCCTAATTTCACTTGATTTTCTTCTTCAATTTTTTCTAATGCGATAGCCACTTGCTCTTCTGTTAATTCATGCTCTTTTACATAACGATTGCGCGGGTGTACACGGCATTCATGTGAACATGCACGTAAATATTTCTCTTCATTTTCTTCCGAGCATAAGATTTGTTTGTTACATTCTGGATTTGCACAATTTACATAGCGCTCACATGGTTCTTTTGTAAAGTGGTCTTTCCCAACAATAACATGTTCTTTTTGGTTTACTGGTACACCAATACGCTCATCGAATACGTAACATTGTCCATCCCATAGTTCACCTTGCACTTCAGGGTCTTTTCCGTACGTTACAATTCCGCCGTGAAGCTGACTTACATCCTCAAAGCCTTCACGCACTAACCAGCCTGAAAACTTCTCACAGCGAATACCACCTGTACAATATGTTAAAATCTTTTTACCTTCGAACATTTCCTTATTTTCATCAATCCAATCTGGTAGTTCGCGGAATGATTTAATATCAGGTTTAATCGCGCCTCTAAAATGCCCTAGCTCATATTCATAATCATTTCTTGCATCTATGATAACTGTATTTTCTTCCTTCATTGCTTCACAAAACTCTTTTGGTTCTAAATACTTACCTGTTGTTTCTTTCGGATTGATATCATCTTCTAAACGAAGTGTAACAAGCTCTGAACGAGGGCGCACATGCATTTTTTTGAACGCATGTTCATCAGCTTCATCCACTTTAAACACGATTCCATCAAAACGTGAATCGTTCTTCATTGCTTCCATATATTCCTCTGTTTGTTCAACAGTACCTGAAGCAGTTCCGTTAATCCCCTCTTCTGCTACAAGAATTCTTCCTTTTAACTCAAGTGAATTACAAAATTCTAAATGCTGAGCAGCAAATTCTTCCGGATTCTCAATTGTAGTGTACATGTAGTACAGTAACACTCTGTATGGTTTTGTATTTGACATTTTATTTTTACCACCTATCTAATTCGATATTTTAAAATCATGTATAAGTTAACGATCATATCGGAACATATAAGAATAAGAAAAGATATGTTAACTATTGCTCAAATAACTTTCTCCTATTTACAATGTTTTCCTATAAGTTAACGCAAATGAAAAACGAGATTACATCACAATCCAATAGAGTTGTGATGTAATCCCAATATATTATATAACATACAAATTGGTTTCCAGCAATTAATATGCTGTAATCCCTGTTTTACAATTAAAAAACAGCCTTTTCCATTCCATATTATAGGTTAATTTTCCTACAATCCCAAAAGTTATAACTGTATGTTAGCTATTTATTTATTTTTATTACATAGTTATTTCAAGTACACCTTTTATTGTACACAGTCATATAATTTGCATTAAGGAAACATTTGTGTTCAAATAAAAAAATCAACTAAAACATCTAAATGTATTGAAATAGATAGTAAGAATAAATACAATAATTGCATCATGCTAAGAAACTAAAGGGGAAAACTACTATGAATAAAAATATAACAAAAGATGAACACGTCCCTTCTCAAAGTACAACCGTTCAATCTGCTCATCTAGCTTTAAGTGGTGAAACTAAGGGACTAAAAAAATTATTACCTTTTCTAGGACCTGCATTCATCGCATCTGTTGCTTATATTGATCCAGGGAACTTCGCTACAAATATTGCAGCTGGATCACAATATGGTTATTTACTACTTTGGGTAATTCTCGCTTCCAATTTAATGGCCGTTTTAATTCAGTCTCTATCAGCGAAACTCGGGATTGCTACTGGTAAAAACCTTCCAGAAGTTGCTCGCGAACATTTCCCAAAACCCGTTTCAATTGGTTTATGGATACAGGGTGAACTCGTTATTATGGCTACTGATTTAGCCGAGTTTATCGGTGCTGCTTTAGGATTATATTTGCTATTTGGCATTCCAATGTTACCTGCTGCTTTAATCACAGCAATCGGATCATTCATTATTCTTGAATTTCAGCGCAGAGGCTTCCGCCCATTAGAAGCTGTTATTACAGGGATGGTCTTTATTGTTGTTGTTGCATTTGGTGTACAAATGTTTTATGCGAAACCAGAGCTAAGTCCCCTTCTTTCGGGACTATTTATTCCTAAATTTCAGGGTGTAGATAGTATTTTACTTGCAGCTGGGATTTTAGGTGCAACAGTAATGCCACATGCAATTTATCTACATTCTGCTTTAACGCAGCGCCGCGTAGTTGGAACAACAGATGAACAGCGCAAAAAGATTTTTCGCTTTGAATTCATTGATATCATTATTGCAATGGTGATTGCTGGAACAATTAACGCAAGTATGCTAATCGTAGCAGCTGCCCTGTTCTTCAAAAACGGATTACATGTTAAAGATTTAGACGTTGCTTTTAATGAATTTAGCAATTTAGTTGGACCTGTATCGGCCAGCCTTTTCGGAATTGGATTGTTGGCTGCTGGTTTATCTAGTTCTTCCGTCGGTACAATGTCTGGTGATATTATTATGCAAGGATTTATCCGCATGCATATTCCTTTATATGTAAGACGCTTTATTACAATGATTCCGCCTCTTGTTATTATTGCTTTAGGGGTGAATCCAACTTACGCTCTTGTTATGAGTCAAGTTGTATTATCATTTGGAATCGCGTTTGCATTAGTACCTCTTATTATGTTTACAAGTAGCAAAAAAATTATGGGCGTGCTAGTTAATCATCGTATTACAAGCGCAATTGCCTGGTTAATCGCGGCTCTAGTTATCGCTTTAAATATTTTCTTACTGTATCAAACATTTACTGGACAATAAAGCTATTATGTTTTTGATTTTTATTTTATAAGATGCCATGATAAATCCCCTTTGCTTAAACAAAGGGGATTTATTTTAGGTTAAAGGTGAAATCACATCACCTATTGGCACCGCATTTCCATTTTTCACACGAATACCACCTTCTGGCATAGCGTGCCCATCAATATCCCGAAAATATAATGGTAAGCCTTCCGAAAGAAACATGCTCGTCTTGGATGGATCTTGCCGTTGATGATGAATATGTAAATGTGGCTCACTGGAATTTCCTGAGTTTCCAACTTTCGCAACCACTGTTCCTTCGTTTATGTGTTGTCCTTCTTTCACAAGTACCGATCCTCTCTTCAAATGAGCAAGGATAAGGTATGTTCCTGTTTCATCTAAGCGTAAATATATGTGATTACCAGCCATAGAATCAAAATCATCAGTTCCTGGTTTCAAATCAGGTTCATCAGTATTAATCGATATAACTGTTCCAGAAGCCGGAGCTACTACCTCTGCCCCATATATACCGTAATCTTCTAATTTTGAGCTTTTTATTCCCGCTGGTGGAACGAGAAAATCATATGCCCAACGTTGATTTGGTGCCCAGGCGTGATAATTCGTTTCAAGTCGATTTCCTCCCCATCCTACTAATGCAGTTTGATTCAATGGAAGACGAATCGTTGCTTTTGGAGTTGCAGAATGAACATCTGCCGGATAAGCAATTTGTCCTATTCCAACAAACCATCCTGCTGGCCAAGCTCCAGCTACAGATAGAATCAAAATAAAAATAATTGTTTTATCTATACGTCTTCTAGAAAACAAAATCCAAATAATTGTAGTCATTGTGATGATAAAAATTACGATAGAAAAGAAACTAAAAGCTTGTATTCCCCACCAAGCAAAGATAGATACAATGCCCCTAGCTAAATAAATTAAGCTCCAACCTATCAACAAAATTGCAACAAAAATAGTAAGTATAATTTTCTTCCACATATTATATCCTCCGTTTCCATATCTTCATTCGCTATGATACAGAACAGACTTTACGACATATGAAAGAAATACTTACGACTTTCTTACGATTTCCTTTTATATCTTGGTAAAATGATAGTAAATGTTGTCTCTTCTTTATTACTATCCACTGTTAGATCACCTTCATGGATGTGAGCAATACTTTTAGCGATAGCAAGCCCCATTCCTTTTCCACCAGTATGAGCATTCCTTGACTTTTCTCCACGATAAAATTTTTCAAATACATACGGAATGTCTTCGTCTGAAATGCGTGGTCCATAATTCTTTATTTTTATTTGGGCATTCACGTTTTCAACTAACACTTCAATAACGATTTTCTTTCCAGACTTCCCATATAAAATACTATTACTGATTACATTTTGCATTAGCCTTATGATTAATTTTATATCTACTTCAATTTGTACAGTTTGTTTACACTCAATGTCAAAATGCATCTTTTCCTCATCTAATTGCGGTACAAAATCAATCATGATTTGTTCTATTAATGGTTTAGCCTCTATTATTTCTTTATGTAACTGACGTTCCTTATAGTTTATATGACAATATTCTAGTAGATCATCTATTTGATTTTTTAACTCATCACTTTTTCGCTTTAATACCGCTACATACTGATCACATTCCTCTATATTGGAATAAAGCTTACTTTCCACTAAATCAACATAACCTATTAAAGATGTTACAGGTGTTCGTAAGTCATGAGAGATGTTATGAATCATTTCATTTTTCATTTCTTGTGATTGTTTTTCTTTTTCAATCGACTTCTTTAAACTTTTTACCATCCCATTAATATCGGTCGCTAACTTTCCAATCTCATCACTTTTCAAAACGGGTATACGTACTTCCAAATTACCTTTACTTATCTGTTTCACACCCTGATTGATTTGCTCCAATCTTTTCATCATATTCTTTGATAATAGTAGAAAAAAGAGCGAAGTTAAAATGAGAAAAATAACAAAGTAAATAAAAGAATATTCTTCTTCTAATCTCATAACATCCTCATGCATACTTCCAGCCAAACTTTGAAATACTATAATGCAAATAGTAGAGAATAAAATGCTACTTATAAAAACAAGAAAAAATTTCATCCTAATCCCTTGCAATAATTTAGTCTTCAATTTTATAACCGACTCCCCAAACATTTTGTATAACTGTTGGCTTCTTTGGATTTTCTTCTATCTTATTTCTTAACCTTGCAAGATGAACCATAACAGTATTATTGCTTTCATGAGCTCTTTCTCTCCAAATACTTTCATATATTTCTTCTAATGTGAATACCCGGTTTCTATTTTTAGCCATAAGATGTAATATATCGTATTCCGTTTTTGTAAGATTAATAGCTTTCTCGTACAACATCACTTTTCTAGATAATTCATCTATCTCCAAACCTCTGATTTTAATTTTGTTTTTATGCACTTCGCTTGGCACTTGATTGAAATATGTATATCTTCTTAATTGTGCCTTCACCCGTGCTACGAGCTCCATCATACTAAATGGTTTCGTTATATAATCATCTGCGCCTGTGCTTAGTCCAATAACCTTATCTATATCTGTCGCTTTTGCACTTAAGAACATAACAGGAATAGTATGCCGTTCTCTTATTCTTCGGCATACCTCAATTCCATCCATGGCAGGCATCATAATGTCCAAAATAACCAGTTGTATATCATTTATATCTAAAATATTTAATGCCTCTCCCCCAGTGTAAGCTCTTAAAACACGAAACTCTTCTTGGCGTAAATGTACTTCAATTAATTGAACAATATCAGCGTCATCATCTACGATTAATATAGATTGTTGTTTCATAACCCATCCTCTTCCATAATCATTTGAAATATATTCCATAAAATTATATTAACATGTAGCAAAAGAGAATTATCATTTCTTTTTAGTCAGTTTCTAAAGTTCTCATTATAATTATTTCACGATCAATATTTTAAAAGTTTGTTTTTTCTGATTTTAATATAGAATAATAAATAAATTTTATACAAAAAGGAGTGAAAAAATGTTTCCGATATTAGAAACAGAACGACTCATTTTGAGAGAACTTACAGAATCTGATGCACAAAGTATATTAAATTGCTTTTCTAATACAGATGTATTACGTTACTATGGTCAAAATCCATTAAAAAGTATAGATCAGGTAAAACAAATCATTAGAAATTTTGCAGAAAGTTACAATGAAAAACATGGTATGAAATGGGGAATTGAACGAAAGGGGACGAAAGGCATTATTGGAACAATCGGTTTTCACGATTGGTCTTCTGAACATAAAAGAGCAAATATAAGTTATGCACTTTTCCCTGAGCAATGGGGAAATGGCTATGCTACTGAAGCAGTTTCTCAAGTTATATCATATGGTTTCCATACACTTCATTTAACACGTATTGGAGCGATTGTTTTTCTTGAAAATGAATCATCCAATAAATTGTTAACAAAACTAGGGTTTAAAAAAGAAGGAGTTCTACAAAATTATATGTATCAAAATGGAATTCCATATGATACAAACGTTTATTCTTTACTAAAATCTGTTTAATAAAAAGAATAACACAATCCCTTTACTTTAACTAAAATATAATTTTCAAACTTAAATACAACATTTCCCTTGAAAAAGCTTTTTCTAAATTTGTTTTAAAATGATTCAAAAACCAATTAAAAAAGAGCTAATATTTCTGTATCAAGCAATTAGCTCTTTTCCACCTCAGTATTTTTATTTTTCAGCTATAAAAGCATGTTTATACGTGTATACACCGCCAAATTGATGCTTCTCAATGCCCTTTATACGCTCCTTCTGTATATATGCTGAACCAGTATGATAAAGAGGAGCAACTGCCGCATCTTCCAATACTATTCGTTCTGCCTCTTGTAAGGCTTTCCATCTTTTTTGTTGATCTAGTACAATATCATATTTTGCTTTCTTTATAAGATCATCATAATTAGAATTTGAGTAATCCATCTTATTATTAGGGCTATCTGTCGTAAATAATTCTAAATAATTTATCGGATCTTTGTAATCTGGTCCCCATACTACCATAGATATATCATATTGCCCTGTTTGTTCTAGTTGTAATTTTTGCTTAAATGGTTGCTGTTTAATCTGCACTGTTAAACCTTGTAAATGCTTTTCTAAATCTCCTTTTATATATTCAGCTATACGTTTTGCATTATCTTGCTCAAATGTCAAGAACTCCACTGTAACATTTTCCGTGCCAAGCTCTTTTTTCGCGTCTTCCCAAAGTTCTTTTGCTTTTTCTAAATCGTAATCAGCAATATTCCCATTTTCCTTTCGAAAATCTTTCCCGGTTACTTCATTCTTATACCCTGTTGGAATCAAGCCATGCGCAGGAGATGCACCGTTGTTTATAAAGTGATTTATAAGCTCTTCTTTATTTACTGCTAAAGAAATTGATTGCCGAAGTTTTTTATTTGCTAGTGAAGTATTCCCTTCATTAAAGCGAAGCATAGCTATAGCAGGATCACTTGACACATGTAGCTCCTTATTGTTTTTATATTGGTCTACAAATGTAGAATTAATAGGTACTCGATCAAGACTACCAGATTCATATAAATTTACAGCTGTCATTGTATCTTTTATAATATGAAAGTTTATTTCATCTAGCTTCACTTTCCGCTTATCCCAATATGTATCATTTTTCTTCAATTGAAATTCTTGTTCATGCTTCCATTTTTCTAACACAAACGCTCCATTATATATAAGATTATCTGGTTCTAATCCATAACGATCTCCTTGTTCTTTCACAAATGATTCATGCTGTGGTAAATAAATAGGCAACGCTAATAATTGCAATAAATAAGGGACAGGCTGCTCTAACTGTACTTCTAGCGTATAATTATCTAATGCCTTTACTCCTAGTCGATCAGTAGCCAATGTACCTTTATTAATTTCTTGTGCGTTTTTTATATAAAATAGCATGTATGCATATTGAGATGCTGTTTCAGGACTCAATGTCCGTTTCCACGAAAAAGTAAAATCATGTGCTGTTACCGATTCCCCATTTGACCATTTTGCATCTTTACGCAAATGGAATGTATATCTTTTCCCATCCTCACTTTTCTCAAATGACTTCGCCACACCAGGTACGGGCTTGTCTTGATTATCTAGCACATACAACCCTTCAAATATATTTTGCATCACATGTGATGATGTACCATCCATCACTTTCGCTGTATCAAGAGAAGGAATTTCTTCTGATACTGTTACATTTAACACTTGTTTTTGATCCTCTTTATTAACTTTATTCGCTGTACTACTACAAGCCGATAAAATCAAAGATGTGACAAGTGTAATTACTAGTAAGCGGCTCTTTTTCTGCTTCATGAATTTTTCTCCTTAAATTCAAATAATATTATAAAACGTTATACATTATAACAGAAGGACCAGTATAAAGTCGTGATATTCTATTGAATATTTATTCGTTTCACATAAAATTCACAAAAAAAACGCTTCCCTCTTGTATTTTATTAAAAAGGGAAGCGTTCGTTATCAATTCCTCTATTTCAACTACATCTCCAATCCTCGTTTATAACGACTTGCCTCAAAAATAATTTGCTCTTCATCTAATGTTTTACATTCACCATTCCACACAATATGTTTCCCATTAATTACAACATCAGATACATCTTTTCCACTTGCTGCATACACAAGGTGTGACAACACTTCTTCTGCTGGCTGTAGATGCGGCTTATTGGATGGATCAATTGTAATAAAGTCAGCACACTTTCCTACTTCAATGGAACCTGTTTGTTTCATCCCAATGACTTCTGCCGCTCCTTTTGTTGCGAGTGAAAGAGCTGTTTCAACTGGTAATGCAGTCGCATCTTTATGAATACCCTTTTGCAATAAAGTTGCAACTCGAAGCTCCTCAAACATATCTAAATTATTGTTAGATGCAACGCTATCTGTTGCAATACCAACTTTTATTCCCGCTTCTAACATTCCCTTAACATTCGCTATACCAGACCCTAATTTTAAATTGCTATTTGGATTGTGTGCTACACGAACGTCATGTTCCGCTAAGAATGCGCGCTCATCTTCATTTAACACAACGCCATGTGCAATAACTGTCGGTCTCTTAAATAAACCACAGCTCGCTGCATATTCTACAGGACGTTTGCCATATCGCGCTTCAATATCGCGTACTTCACGCTCTGTTTCTGAAAGATGGATGTGAACCATCGTATGGTTTTCCACCGCGATTCTCGCACACTCTTCTAACATTTCGGTAGAGCATGCATATGGACTATGAGGAGCAACCATCGTTGTTAACATGCCGTTTTCACTGTAATATCGTTTTACATATTTTTCAGCATCTTGAATTGCTTTCTTTTCATCCTCTTTCGTTCCAAAACTAAATAAAGTTCTTGAAACCGCTGCTCGCATTCCACTATTACGAACCGTTTCCATAATCGCATCCTGATCTACACCGATTGGATTAAACATATCAGAAAATGTTGTTGTCCCGCTTTTTACCATTTCTAATAAACCAAGTTCTGTACTAGCAACAGCAAGCTCTGGCGTAAATTGACTTTCAAGAGGCCAAATTCTTGTTTCAAGCCACGGCTGTAATAACATATCATCACCAATGCCACGTAAAAGACTCATCACAACATGTGTATGCGTATTCACAAGACCTGGAAATAGCCACTTTCCCTTCAAATCTATCACTTGATCCACTTGATTTCGATTAGAAAATTCTCCATTTTGTACTTCTATAATCTTATCATCTTCTACAATGATATATCCGTTTTCAAACAATTCATTCTGTTCATTTAGCGTTGCAATCGTAGCGCTTACATAAGCTGTTTTCAAAAGTATTTCCCCTCTCGACTCTATAAAGTAGTTTCCCTTTAAAAAGTTACCACCATTATAGTAACTCATTGGACATTAAGAGTCAAAAGATATTTCACTTCAAACAAATTCTATTGCATAAAGATATGCATTTTCTGTTTTAAAGCATAATATTGCCTATCATTTGTGTCTGCAAATGCTTCTTCTCTATTAGAAGGAATATCCATATAAGCTATCTCTTCAAAAAATTGTGTTGCGGTAAAATCATATCGCTTTCCATTTATAGCATTGTAAAAGTGCCAATCTTCGCCAACTTGCGTCTTTTTTATTTCCCCTCCAAACAAATCATGTGTAACAAGTGCTGTTACACCACATTGCCCTTTTGCCGGATTTTCTATCGTCCACTTTGAACTTGTTTCAAGTGACCAAGATTTCATTAAAATCTTGTAGATTTGTGCGATTTCAAAACCATCCATTTCAGCATCTCCCATGTATACTCATTTTTATACATCATATTGCAAAAGTGGCAGAACACGATCTTTAAAAACTGTTGAAGGTGTCTCTCCAATCAATTTTGCACCCATTTTCATGTAGTAGCCTTTCGCATTTTGATCACTATCAATTGTAAAACTCTTAATTCCTAATTCAACTGCTTTTTCTACGACACTTTGCCATAGAATGTTACCATAACCCTTTCCCTTATAATTTGGATGTAAATATAAAAAATCGAGAACATCTTCTTCTTTTCGTTGAAATGAAAAAAAACCAATTTTCACTCCTTTATTTTCTAAAATATATACGTAATGATTTTTAATATACTCTTCCGTAATCGTTAAATCTTCCTTACATGCTAGTATAAATTCTTCGCTGTAATCCCAAGTTGCCTTTGATGCTAGTGCTATATGACTTAGTTCATTTGCCTCGTTTAATAATGCTTTCCTCACTACCATTTCCCCCTCTCCCTTTCCTTTAAATTACAAAAAGAACCCTTACTGATACTTTATCATAGTAAGAGTTCTCTCATCATTTTAATCTACCTTCGCTCCATAACACCTCGCCACAGCAACCGCCTGCGTTATATCCAATCTTACATTCTGTAAATCAAATGCTCTAAAGTCAATTCTATCCACTACAGCTCCTCTTAAATCTGCACCTATAAGCTTCGCTTTTCCTAATTGTGCACCTGTTAAATCAACATCACGTAAATCAGCTTTTTCTAAATTACATTCACAAAGATCCGCTTCAACTAAGCGAATACCCTTTAATTTTTGTTTACTTAAATTCGCAAATCTTAAATTTGTATATGACCAATCGCCAAATACAATCGTTATTCCATCTAAATTCGCCTCTTCAAAATCAGAACCCGTCATTTTACATTCCTCAAACTTAGAAACAAATAAATTCGCTCCAGAAAATTTACAATTTGCAAACGTACTTCCCTGGTGAATTGAAGCATTAAAAAGAGCGCCTGTGAAGTCACATTCTATGAAATTACAATTTTCCGTTACAATTTCTGATGCATCTACACCTCTAAAACGACACTTTATAAATGTACAATTTTTTAATTCCTCTTCTTTTATAGCAACATCACGAAAATCTATTTCTATATACTCGTTATTTACAAATTCACTCATGCTTTCCCTCCAAATTCCCAAAAAGAAACCTCACTACAACAAAAGTGAGGTTTCTTTTTATATAATATGTTCATCTAACCAAGAAATCAAATCTTGAAATACTTCATCCCTATTTACTTCATGGAACATTTCGTGCCTTCCATTTTCATATAGGCGAAGTGTTACATCTTTCACACCGCAATTTTTATACATATCGTATACTTCTTTTACGCCTTTCCCCATATCTCCCACTGGATCACGATCTCCGGAAAAAATATGTATAGGAAGGTCTTTCGGCGTTTTTTTATATTCTTCTGGTCTATTCACTTCCAGCATACCACTAAATAATTCACGGTAAAAACTCGTTGAACAAATAAAACCACATAACGGATCTTCTATGTATCTATCAACTTGATTTGTATCTGAAGAAAGCCAATCAAACTTTGTCCGATTCGGTTTAAAATTGGAATTAAAGTTTCCAAATGACAAAAAGTTCAACATTGGACTTTTCGTTTTTGTGCCGCGAAGCTTCATTTCAATCGTTGCCACTTTATGACCTAGTACACCTAAAAATCCAGGGTTTCCACCTGTCCCAGAAATAAGGAATCCAGCATATAGGTCACCACGAAGTTGTACAGTACGTCTAGATAAGAAAGAACCCATACTGTGACCTAATAAAAAGAGCGGACAAGTATGTTCATTACGAATAAGTTCCGATACAAAGATTATGTCAGAAACAGCTTGATCCCAGCCAACATTCGGTTCGAAATGGCCATAATCCTCTTCTTGTTTTGCTGTTTTTCCATGTCCCCGGTGATCATGAGCATATACACCATAACCAGCCTTCAATAAGGCATCAATGTATTCTATATAGACACCAGCATGCTCCGTCATACCATGTGCAATCTGTACAATTCCACGAATTTCACTTTCCGGCAGCCACTTACGCAAATAAATTTCCGATCCATCCAATACCGTAATAAAGCTTTCCTGTATGTCCATTTTGAAGGCCCCCAAATCTATATAATCTATTAACAATAGCAATCTATATATCTAAAAAATGAATCACTATTCATTCTTCTTACTATGTATTATATGCAATTGTTTGTATTATGACAAACACTGCACTTTCTAAGCAAAGACTCAAACCATTATCTTGACGAACAACAAATTAAATATTATAGTTACTTACATAAAGTAATTAATATATTTTAGGAGGTTTCACTTATGATGCCATCATTATTTTTAGCGCACGGCTCACCAATGCTTGCTATTCAAGATACAGATTATACACGTTTTCTAAAAACACTTGGAGAAACATATAAACCAAAAGCAATTGTTATTTTTACAGCACACTGGGAAACTGAAGTATTAACTATCTCATCTTCAGATAATGAATATGAAACAATTTATGATTTCGGCGGATTCCCTCCTGAATTATATGAAATAAAATATAAAGCAAAAGGTTCTTCAGCCATTGCAACAATGCTAGAAACAAAATTTAAGAATAACGGGATTCCCGTTCACAAAGATACAACTCGAGGATTAGATCATGGTTCATGGACACTATTACATCGTATGTATCCAAAAGCTGATATACCTGTCGTTCAAATTTCAGTAAATCCATTCCTTCCCGCAAAAGAGCAATATGAAATTGGACAAGCGATTCAAGGACTTCGTCAAGAGGATATTTTAGCAATCGGCAGCGGTGTTACTGTCCATAATTTACGTGCACTCAAATGGGATCAAGTGACTCCTGAACGATGGGCTGTTGAATTTGATGATTGGATTATAAATCATATGCAAAATAACGATAAAGATTCATTGTTTAACTGGGAAACTGCCGCTCCTCACGCCCGTTTAGCCGTTCCAAGAGCAGAGCACTTTGTCCCTCTTTTCATCGCTATGGGAAGTGGTAATGCTGAAGGGAAAGTCATTCATCGTAGCTATGAGCTTGGAACATTAAGTTACCTTTGCTTCCAGTTTTAACTGATTTCGAACAAAAAGGATGAAGCACGGTTCTTTTATTTAGTTTCAAGAAATTTGAATCAATCCTTGTCTTAACAAGAATAGACATATAATGTTACACATTATATAAGAATAAAAGAAGAGGATAGTGACAGACAGAATAATTCTGTATGTTCTATCCTTTTTTTGTACCACAAATGACCTCATTTACCACAACAACATTATTTTTTGTTGTTGAACTAACGCCCCCATTACTTTAAGTGAACCAATTCACAATTCTCTATCCAGTTAGTGTTCATAAATTCTGGCACCAGTTATTCATAAAAAGACATTAATAACTATTTACATCTAATTAGTGATGGTATACCACTCTACCCTAATCACCGAGTTTGATACTCTTGAGAAAGAGCTTGTATCTTAAGGATAAAGGGTTTGTCTTTATTTATTATTATGGACAACGGTTTAGAGAAATAAACATACTCGGTGATTAGGGGTTGGATAACTATTTAAAACATTTGAGAACTCGGTAATTGGGTAAATAAAAAATGCCTTATCATTCCCGCTGTAAGGAGGCATGAGGGATTAATGATTATTGAGTCTAAAATACAACAACTCTTTAAAGGGGTACCTCCACATCGCTATCAAGTTAAGAATTCTAAGTCCCCCAAAAACGAAAATTTTATCCTTTTATAGTTATCCATAGGAATTTAGTTCATTTTTTGTTTTTAGGCGTTATAAAATTCTTAAGTTGATGGCTGTGTGGCACTACTCCATCACTATCAAGATAAGAAATACAAATACCCCCAAAACGAGAAAATTGACATCTTCATGTGAAAATATACAATTTTTTTGTTTTGGGGGTGTTATAAAATTCTTAAGTTGATGGGCATGTGGTGCTACCCTATTGCTATCACCTTAAGAAACATAATGTTCCTCAATACGAAAAAATGAGGATACCTCAAAATAATAGCTTGATGGACATGCGGCGATCCCCTAATAAACTATTCTAATGGTCCAGGAAGAATAAACTCTTTATGGGTGATTGAACATCTTATTGAGGGAGCGAAAAACAATTGGATTTCAAGGTTAGAATCTATTTTTTATGACAGATGAATTATCAAGAGAAAATCTAGAAAGTGATATCGTAGCAGAAGAAGGTGTAGAGTAAAAAGGAGAGAGGCAGCTGAGATGCACGTATCTCAGCTGCCCCTAGTAGAGGTTGTCCACTATTTAACAATCGGAACATGCAGAAAGTAATTGATAATCGATATAGCTAGGGTCATAGTAAATGAATTGGTTTCCGCCTAAGTTTAGCCATCCATTTTGTTCGTAAAATACTTTATAAGCTTCGTTATGATGTAATGTTCGAATCACATTGCCACTCATAGAAGGTTGATCTCGTAAATTTACATTATCGCCTGTAATTGTAGCAATCCCTATATAGTTACAGTAACAAATATAACTAGGATCATAAAAAACAAATTCATTCCCACCTAAGTTTAACCAGCCATTTTGTTCGTAAAATACTTTATAGGACTCGTTACGATGCAATGTTCCAATGACATTGCCACTCATAGAAGGTTGATCTCGTAAATTCACATTATCACCTGCGATAGTAGCAATTCCTATATAGGAGCTATTAGGTCCATTGTTGTTATTATTCCCGTTATCCAAATCCACATAGGATATATTGCAATCGACATTGCTATTAATGCCTTGTACACTTCCGGTATCTGTGTATTGCCAAATATCACATTCCATTCCTGCGCCTCTTGGATTATAACGTGCAACCCACAATAAAGTATCTTGTAAGCGTGAAACGTTTAGACTATTTTGAAAGAAATATAGATTGCTGTAAACGCCGGTATTTGTATACCCTGCATTTTTCAATTCTGTTAAAAATGCATTCACAGCATCTGTTAATGTATCCGGATCTAAATTTGCATCATTAACTTCTACATCGACAAATACAGGTGCAGTTAATGTTACGCTCTGTAAATTTTTAATGAAGAAAGCAGCCTCTTGTCTTGCATCATTAACAGAGATTGCCCGAAAAAAGTGATAAGCTCCTGTAAGGATGCCAACACTATTTGCACCATTGATATTGTATTGAAAGGTTGGATCGACAAAATTGGTGCCTTGCTCAGAACCTTCTGTTACTTTTGCAATCATAAAGTTTACTTGATTTGGATCATTCTTTACTTCATTCCAATCAATATTTCCCTCATGGTGACTCACATCAATTCCAAATGACATGATATAACACTCCTAATTCGTTTATTTAATTTTTTGAGGTACTATACTACTTTATATTCTCAGTCTATTAAATTGTTAATGGATGTGTATGGGTACTTATACCATTTCTACTATTTTGGGTGATATTACAGTCTATCAAGGGGTAGCACCACATCGCTATCAAGCTAAGCTTATGCAAAGTCAATTTTAGGCGAGATTGTTTCTTTTTTCTAAAGGGCAAGTGTAGGTAATTTAAAAATTTGCATACGAAATAAACCCTAATGGGTTTCACTTTTTTGAATTAAGCGGCTTGATTATCAGACATGGTACAATTGTAAACGACACCTAATATATCAAAGACCGTTTTTTTCTCATATCGATGAGATTTCCGCCCGTTTTGCTGTAGGAGATTGAACAGGCGAAGTAACACCTTTGATAGCTCTTGGGTGTCTTTTTGAATAGTTTGGAATAGAAGAAGAAAATAGTCTTTAATCATATATATTGCTTTATACTCACTAAGCTCTCGTTTTTTCTTCATGAGGAGCAATTGGCGCATTTGAAACATGATAGAAGAACAGAGTAGAATGGCAATCAATTGACCATATAAATGGCACTCCAATCGTTCTGGTTTTATCTTTTTACAATGATGGATTTGAAAGAATGACTTCCACGTTTTAAATAAAATTTGTCGGGTAAAGAACTGGCGCGGTATCAGTTATGACCCGTTTCCAACCCCTCCCCATAAGAACTGCTCGTGAGGTTTTCCCTCAAGCAGCTCACCCCATAAACTTCATCAAAAGGGTTATGAGACCT
>NZ_JAPHWH010000069.1:0-763 GCF_026241455.1 Bacillus sp. DHT2 | reverse complement strand
GTATTAGGCACGCCGCCAGCGTTCATCCTGAGCCAGGATCAAACTCTCCAATAAAGTTAGTTTGTCTAGCATCTAAAATAAAAATTGACGTTTCACGTTGTTTGTTTCGTTCAGTTTTCAAAGAACTAAAAGCGGGTGAAGAGAATCGAACTCTCGACCAGAGCTTGGAAGGCTCTTGTTTTACCACTAAACTACACCCGCGTGGTCGGGAAGACAGGATTTGAACCTGCGACCCCCTGGTCCCAAACCAGGTGCTCTACCAAGCTGAGCCACTTCCCGTTATGGCGCGCCCGAGAGGACTCGAACCCCTAACCTTTTGATCCGTAGTCAAACGCTCTATCCAATTGAGCTACGGGCGCTTATTCATGATGTTTTGTCGTTGTTGTATTTCAGCGACTCAATTATCTTATCACACTGCATTTTCAAATGCAAGCACTTTTTTATTTTTCTTTGGTGCGGCCGAGAGGACTTGAACCTCCACGGGGTTTCCCCCACTAGGCCCTCAACCTAGCGCGTCTGCCATTCCGCCACGACCGCATATGCGGGTGAAGGGAGTCGAACCCCCACGCCAAAGGCGCCAGATCCTAAGTCTGGTGCGTCTGCCAATTCCGCCACACCCGCGGAAATAAAAAAGAATGAGCCATGAAGGACTCGAACCTTCGACCCTCTGATTAAAAGTCAGATGCTCTACCAACTGAGCTAATGGCTCGTAAATGGCTGGGCTAGCTGGATTCGAACCAGCGCATGACGGAGTCAAAGTCCG
>NZ_JAPHWH010000068.1:0-785 GCF_026241455.1 Bacillus sp. DHT2 | reverse complement strand
TGAACTACTTCCGCAAGACATGTATGAGATATTTTATTAAAAGTGCGGGTGAAGGGAGTCGAACCCCCACGCCAAAGGCGCCAGATCCTAAGTCTGGTGCGTCTGCCAATTCCGCCACACCCGCATATTTTTTAAAAAATGGTGAGCCATGAAGGACTCGAACCTTCGACCCTCTGATTAAAAGTCAGATGCTCTACCAACTGAGCTAATGGCTCTTAATGGCTGGGCTAGCTGGATTCGAACCAGCGCATGACGGAGTCAAAGTCCGTTGCCTTACCGCTTGGCTATAGCCCATTAATTAAGAATGGTGGAGGGGGGCAGATTCGAACTGCCGAACCCGAAGGAGCGGATTTACAGTCCGCCGCGTTTAGCCACTTCGCTACCCCTCCGACATTATATGGTGGAGGATGACGGGATCGAACCGCCGACCCCCTGCTTGTAAGGCAGGTGCTCTCCCAGCTGAGCTAATCCTCCATTTGCCTGGCAACGTCCTACTCTCACAGGGGCAAGGCCCCAACTACCATCGGCGCTAGAGAGCTTAACTTCCGTGTTCGGTATGGGAACGGGTGTGACCTCTCTGCCATCATTACCAGACTATATTCACTTGAGACAAACACTATTATACTTAATTGATTAAAAAAGTCAATAAGTTTTTTATGTTCTCTCAAAACTAGATAACATTTGCTTCATATTATATGGTTAAGTCCTCGATCTATTAGTATTCGTCAGCTCCACATGTCACCATGCTTCCACCTCGAACCTATCAACCTGATCATCTTTCAGGG
>NZ_JAPHWH010000067.1:0-791 GCF_026241455.1 Bacillus sp. DHT2 | reverse complement strand
TACCGGTTGTTCTTTCACTTCATACTTGTATGCCTTACCTTCGGCATCATATGCCGCTAAGTCTGTAAATGCATATTTCCAACCTGTTGCTTCGCTTACTTCTTGCGTTGCAATCACTTTACCATTTTGTAGTAGGTCTACTTTGATCATTGCCGGACGATCTTTCGCATTATCGTCTTTCCATGTCTTCGTTCCTTCTACTTTTGTTTGGCTTACTTTTGTATTCGTGATGTCATAACCTTTTACTTCGGATTGATATCCATTTACCGGTTGTTCTTTCACTTCATACTTGTATGCCTTACCTTCGGCATCGTATGCCGCTAAATCTGTAAATGCATATTTCCAACCGCTTGCTTCGCTTACTTCTTGCGTTGCAATCACTTTACCATTTTGTAGTAGGTCTACTTTGATCATTGCCGGACGATCTTTCGCATTATCGTCTTTCCATGTCTTCGTTCCTTCTACTTTTGTTTGGCTTACTTTTGTATTCGTGATGTCATAACCTTTTACTTCGGATTGATATCCATCTACCGGTTGTTCTTTCACTTCATACTTGTATGCCTTACCTTCGGCATCGTATGCCGCTAAATCTGTAAATGCATATTTCCAACCGGTTGCTTCGCTTACTTCTTGCGTTGCAATCACTTTACCATTTTGTAGTAGGTCTACTTTGATCATTGCCGGACGATCTTTCGCATTATCGTCTTTCCATGTCTTCGTTCCTTCTACTTTTGTTTGGCTTACTTTTGTATTCGTGATGTCATAACCTTTTACTTCGGATTGATATCCAT
>NZ_JAPHWH010000066.1:0-883 GCF_026241455.1 Bacillus sp. DHT2 | reverse complement strand
GTCAAACGCTCTATCCAATTGAGCTACGGGCGCATATGGTGCCGAGGGCGGGGGTCGAACCCGCACGGTGGTCACCCACCGCAGGATTTTAAGTCCTGTGCGTCTGCCTGTTCCGCCACCCCGGCATATCATATTGTAAATTGGAGCGGAAGACGGGATTCGAACCCGCGACCCCAACCTTGGCAAGGTTGTATTCTACCACTGAACTACTTCCGCTCGGTATGAAATTGATTTCGCTTATAAAGTGCGGGTGAAGGGAGTCGAACCCCCACGCCAAAGGCGCCAGATCCTAAGTCTGGTGCGTCTGCCAATTCCGCCACACCCGCGAATTATTATAAATGGTGAGCCATGAAGGACTCGAACCTTCGACCCTCTGATTAAAAGTCAGATGCTCTACCAACTGAGCTAATGGCTCGTACAAGAAAAACTGGTGCCGGCTAGAGGACTTGAACCCCCAACCTACTGATTACAAGTCAGTTGCTCTACCAATTGAGCTAAGCCGGCGTATATGGTGGAGGATGACGGGATCGAACCGCCGACCCCCTGCTTGTAAGGCAGGTGCTCTCCCAGCTGAGCTAATCCTCCATTTGCCTGGCAACGTCCTACTCTCACAGGGACAAGGTCCCAACTACCATCGGCGCTAGAGAGCTTAACTTCCGTGTTCGGTATGGGAACGGGTGTGACCTCTCTGCCATCATTACCAGACTTTTATTATTATACACATTCCTTACGGAATGTCAACAGGAATTTTAAATATATATTCCTTCAAAACTAGATAACATTTGCTTCATATTATATGGTTAAGTCCTCGATCTATTAGTATTCGTCAGCTCCACATGTCACCATGCTTCCACCTCGAACCTATCAACCTGATCATCTTTCA
>NZ_JAPHWH010000065.1:0-885 GCF_026241455.1 Bacillus sp. DHT2 | reverse complement strand
CTGCTTTTAAAAGTTCTTGTACAAATGGAATGATTCCACCTACAAATTTTAAAACTGCCATTGCGATTGCCATATGATTTCCTCCTCTTTTTTCGTATTAAGGTATGATAATTTTTATAAATAATTGTGGAACAATGAATTTACATTACTGCTTTTAAAAGTTCTGTTACTAATGGAAGTACTCCACCTAGGAATGATAAAACTGCCATTGCGATTGTCATATTATTTCCTCCTCTGTTGTTGATGCTAAGATGTGATTTATCTTTATGCTTTTATTATAGTAAGCGCTTACAATCATATCAATATATTTTTATATGTAATATTGCATATGGAGGGTAAGGTCACGAAATATCATATGATTTTTAAAGATTTAATTTGCTGATTTTGCATTATTTTACAATTTATTTTTGCTATATTTATTAGAAAAGGGGATGAATTAATGTTTAAATTTATAAAAGAAAAGTTAGCATTAATAGGTACTCTTTGTTTGTTTATTATTACTATTGTAAATTACACAGTAAATAACGAGACAGTAACTGGGATAGTTAGTATTTTATTATTTATTCTTGTATTAATCTTATATATTATTTCTAGAAATACTAAAGTATCCTAAGGTGGATAAAGTGTGAGGTTATTTTGTTATAGAGTTGTCTTACAAATAATTAGAGGTAGTTGTATCATGTCTGTCAACGGTAAGCGGACAGAATGAAGCGGAAGCGAAATGAAGGAGCATTAAGGAGTTGACAGACTCACTATGCAACCCTCTTGTGGTTGTCAAAAGGTACCCTTTTGACCCTGCCAACCGGCGAGGGAGCCCCTCAAGGATTGAGGGGTTGGGGTGTTCGATGGATGGGGTCTGGGGAAGAGTTCCCCAGTGGGTTTGGG
>NZ_JAPHWH010000064.1:0-910 GCF_026241455.1 Bacillus sp. DHT2 | reverse complement strand
TATTATTGATTTCTTTATCTAAAATACTTTCAATTGTTTCAATAAATTCCACAGACGTTTCATGTACTTCTTTTAGCAATTTGGATTTATCTTTTAACTCTTTCCCTTGCGTCCAGTTGGCTAAATAGTCTAACGAATACTCGCTTGTATCAATTCCAAAATAAGAAGAAACCACATAAGCTGTCATCTCTGCTTGAAACTCCTTCTCAGGTGCTGAGTAATTCATATGCGTTTCTGCTGTGTGAAGTTTGGCATGGGCTAGTTCATGAAGAAGCGTTTTTACATTTTGTAATTCACTATTCCTCGGATTCAAGGCAACCTCTTTCGTTAAGGTGTAGCTCACCCCCTTTGCGACCCCAAGTTCTTGTTTCGGCTCAATAATTTTCACACCGTTTTTTTCAGCGATAGCTTCCATCCCTTTATATAAACTCTTGTAATCCCCTACATTTCCTTCTAGCCAACGATTCGGAAAGATACGAGGTAGATCTTCAGCTTTTACGTTCGTCTGAGACACATCAAACACATAACCGACAGAGAAATATAAACGACCCGGTTTGACTTCTACCTTTTTAGATTCAATCTGTTTTTTCTCTTCCTCATCTGCCTTCGCAACAGGTTTCCAAGTTCCCGTTTTGTCTTTAAATTTTGCTGTTGTTCGGTTCGGAACAAGGATCTGTATTCCTTTCTCACCCTTATTAACCGAAAATCCTTTTTCTTTCCAAAAAGAAAAGGAACCCACGGCTCTGGATCCCTCAAATTGATTCTGTATTAATGCAATATTGGATGGTGAATAGCGATAAAACTTTGCCATAAATAATAAATGTTCTTTTAAATCTTCTGGTGACCGAAAATAACCTTCTATGCTCTTTTCCATCTTTTTTGTTAGTGCCACTACCTTTTGTTTTTTCTC
>NZ_JAPHWH010000063.1:0-1017 GCF_026241455.1 Bacillus sp. DHT2 | reverse complement strand
AACATATGCCAAATTATCTGGAGTTGATATATTCTTCGGATTACTCCCACTTTCTTGAGCAATCACTGGCCAATCCTCATCTAGTTGTACGATACTTGCATCACAAGTCGGCAAGTTGTTTAATAAATGCGATTGAGTTAGTATTACCGGTGCCTGCGTATCTTCTAACATGTATTGTATCCGCTCAGATGGATACGTAGGATCCAAAGGTACATAAGCTCCTCCGGCCTTAAGGATTCCGAGCAGTCCCGAAACCATATTCAGAGATTGTTCCATATATAATCCTACTAATGCTTCTGGTCCAACTCCTAATTTTCGAAGATAATGAGCTATACGGTTTGCACGTTCATTAAGCTCTTGATATGTCCATTGTTCTTGTTCATATACTACAGCTATAGATTCTGGTGTTTTCTCTACCTGTTCTTCAAATAGTTCATGGATGCACTTATCTTTTGGATAAACTGAGGCTGTGTTATTCCACTCTACCAAAAGCTGGTGCAGTTCTGGTTGCGTTAACATGGACGCTTCTCCAATGCTTTGCTCTTCATTCACTACAAAATTTCTTAATAGCGTCTCTAAGTGCCCCATCATTCTTTCTATCGTCTCTTTCTTAAACAAAGCAGTGTTGTATTCCATAGTCAAACACAATTCATTATGATTTTCCACTGCATGTAATGCCAAATCAAACTTTGAAACATCCATATCGACATCTATAGATTGTAATTCAAGATTGTTAAAAGTTTGAGCTCCTTCTGGCGCGTTTTGTAACGCAAATAAAATTTGAAATAATGGTGAGTGCTGTCCTAAGCTACGCTCAGGCTGTAATTCTTCAACCAGCTTCTCAAATGGTAAATCTTGATGATTATATGCCTCTAAAGTAGTTTCTTTCATACGCCCCAGAAATTCTTTAAAACTCGGATTTCCAGATAGATCTGAACGCATTACTAGGGTATTTACAAAGAATCCAATCAATTCTTCTAATTCTCTGTGATTCCGATTCGCTACAGGGCTTCCTAC
>NZ_JAPHWH010000062.1:0-1059 GCF_026241455.1 Bacillus sp. DHT2 | reverse complement strand
AAGGCATTAAATTTATATAAGTCAGAGCAATATAGTATTCGAGAAATTATAGATATGACTGGCATTAGCCAAGCAACACTGTACCGATACATACGAGAACACAAGCAAGTACAAAAGAATGAGGAAACAGAAGAAAAAACAGCAACTATTCGTATGTTGTTACGTGTAGAAAATAATAATAAATTTGTACGTGGGAAGGGGAAAGTTAGAAAGAATATCGAATCCTTTCTCATATCACAATACAATATGGAACAACGCTTAGGGGAGTACATATTCTATGTTCCTTACACCACAATTTCAGATTTAGAAAAAAAGGTAGATAGCATAATTCATGAAATTGATTTTGAAGCGGATTTACAAAACTGTTTTACTGAGTTAGATGTGTACTGTGATGAATTGGAGCTACAATGGTAAGCATTTGCGTATATAACAAGTTATCTTATAAAATAAGAAGAAGAAAAGAAAGACAGGGAGAGGAAACCCATGTCCACAAAATTAGTAAATTTACGAATTGATTTTGCTTTTAAACAGTTATTCGGAACGAAAGGGAACGAAGAGATCTTAACTGGTTTCTTGAATGCTATTTTAGAGGAATCTTTAGAGGCACCCGTTGCATCTCTACAATTGGAAGACCCACATCTTCATAAGGCTTATGAAGATGATAAGTTATCCATTTTAGATTTATTAGCAACATTAGACAACGGAACGCAAGTGAATATAGAGATACAGCTTCGCAATACACATGATATGGTAAAGCGATCTTTATATTACTGGAGTAAACTCTATACATCCCAAATGCAAGAAGGGATGCCGTATCGTTCACTTCGGAAAACAATTACCATTAACTTATTAGATTTTATATTATTCTCCCAGGATGATTCATTTCACACCATAGGACAATTATGGAATCCCCAAAAGCAACAGATACTAAGTGATGATATTGAAATTCATTTTGTTGAAATTCCAAAATTGGTCAAACAATGGCGTGAAGAAAAAGTAAATCCATGGGAAAATGCATTTGTTCGTTGGATGTTATTACTACCAGCACATGAAGATGAA
>NZ_JAPHWH010000061.1:0-1303 GCF_026241455.1 Bacillus sp. DHT2 | reverse complement strand
TGATATGATCCCCTTATAGTAGACAGTAAAAAGAAAGCACATTAATCTGTTTACTATGGAGGGGATTTTTTCTATGGGTAAAATTAGAGTAACTTACGATATAGAATTTAAGAAAAAAGCAGTAGATTTATACCTTAAAGAAGGAATGGGATACAAAACGGTCGCTAAAGAACTAGGAATTGATCACTCAGTAGTAAGACGTTGGGTGAAACACTTTGAGGCTGAAGGTATCAAAGGACTAGAAGAAAAACGTGGTAAAGCGAACGGGCCAGGTGTAGGTAGACCAAGAATCAAGCCAGAAGATCCAGAAGCTAAGATCAGACGATTAGAAGCGGAAAATGAAATGTTAAAAAAGCTCTTAGGGATGTAAAAGGAGGAATGAAAGCTGTATCCAAAGCGAGAAAGTTTGAAGTCATCCACGAGATGTCGGAAAAAGGTTTTACGGTTACCGTTCTATGCGATATTGCCGGTGTAACCAGAAGTGGGTACTACAAATGGATAAAACGGCACTCGACGCCTTCTGAAAAACAATCGGAGGATGTCAAAATCAAGAAAAAGATATTGAAGTGCCATAAAAAACTTAGGGGAATTTATGGATACAGAAGAGTACAAGTTTGGCTGAAAGTCACCTATAACCTTCACGTTAATCACAAACGTATACAGAGGTTGATGGGTGAACTAGGTATCAAAGCGATTATTAGGAGAAAACGACCTTATTATGGAAAAAAAGAAGCTTATGTGATTTCAGATAACCATCTGAACAGGGATTTCCAAGCTTCAAAACCGAATGAAAAATGGGTAACAGATATTACCTACTTGATTTTCAATGGACAGAGATTATACTTATCCGCTATTAAAGACTTGTACAACAATGAAATTGTTGCCTATGAAATCAGTCGTAGAAACGACCTTAAATTAGTGCTAGATACACTTAAGAAGGCAAGGAAAAAGCGAAATGCGAAAGGGATTCTCCTACATAGTGATCAAGGGTTCCAATACACATCCCGTCAATATAATCAATTACTAAAAAAATATCAGATGAAGGCTAGTATGTCTCGGAAGGGAAACTGTTGGGACAATGCTTGTATAGAAAACTTCTTCAGCCACTTTAAGTCAGAGTGTTTTCATTTATACTCTTTCCGCAAAGCTGATGAGGTTAAATTTGCCGTGCGCAAATATATACACTTTTATAATCACCAAAGATTTCAACAGAAATTAAATAACCTGAGTCCATATAAATATAGAACTCAGGTTACTTAGTTGTGCTTTTTGAATACAGTCTACTTGACAGGGGTCACTTCAT
>NZ_JAPHWH010000060.1:0-1324 GCF_026241455.1 Bacillus sp. DHT2 | reverse complement strand
AGAGTATAGGCAATCTAGCTCCGCAAGGTGCTTTTTATAAGGAGGAAAAAAGTATGAGCAATGCAGCGATTTCTGTAAAAGAGTTAAAAAAATCCTTTAAAGACAAGGAAGTCTTAAAGGGGGTGGATTTTGAGGTGCGGCGTGGCGAAATTTTCGCACTGCTGGGCTCAAATGGAGCGGGCAAGACGACGACGGTCAACATCCTCTCGACGCTGATGAGGCCCGATGGCGGCGAAGTAGGTATTTGTGGCTTTGACGTCCAGCGTCAACCGGATCATGTTCGCCAGAACATCAGCCTGACAGGGCAGTTCGCAGCTTTAGACGGCATGCTCACCGGGCGGGAAAACCTGATGATGATCGCCAAGTTGCGGGGAGTTTCCAATCCTGCTCAAGTCGCTGACAATCTGCTTGCAAGATTTAGCCTGACCGATGCGGCCAACCGCCGGGCGGACAAATATTCCGGCGGGATGAAGCGCCGGCTTGACATCGCCATGAGCCTGATCGGGACGCCAGCAGTCATTTTTCTCGACGAACCGACGACAGGGCTTGATCCCGAAGCGCGGATTGAAGTTTGGGATACCGTCAAGGAGCTTGCCGGCGGTGGCACAACCATCTTGCTGACAACCCAGTACCTGGAGGAAGCCGAACAACTGGCGGACCGTATCGCTATCCTGCATGGCGGAAAAATTATCACGACTGGTACCCTTACTGAACTCAAAGAGATGTTCCCGCCAGCGAAAGTGGAGTATATCGAGAAGCAGCCGACATTGGAGGAAATTTTCCTCGCGATCATCGGCAAAAAGGAGGAGATGTAAATGAAAAGCAAAACAGGGGTATTACTAGGGCGTTTAATGCGGAACATCATGCGCAGCCCGGATACGATTATCACGGTGGCGATTACGCCGATTATGATGATGCTGCTGTTTGTCTACGTATTTGGCGGCGCCATAGAGACAGGAACGGACAACTACGTCAATTATTTATTGCCGGGAATCTTGCTGATGGCTATCGCATCCGGTGTCGCTTACACTTCACTGCGGCTGTTTACGGATGTAAAGAGTGGGCTGATGGCGCGTTTCATTACCATGCCCATCAAGCGCTCGTCGGTATTGTGGGCTCACGTGTTGACCTCACTTGTTTCCAATGCGCTTACTATTGTGGTGGTTATCCTCGTCGCCCTCTTGATGGGCTTCCGTTCCAGCGCTGATATCCTGGATTGGCTCGCGGTAGCTGGGATACTCGGGCTGTTTACGCTGGCGCTGACATGGCTGGCTGTCATTCCCGGATTGACAGCGAAGTCTATGGAAGGGGCGACAGCCTACTC